>DASUOW010000030.1:0-17620 GCA_036276435.1 Gemmatimonadales bacterium | reverse complement strand
AGCTGGCGCCGTGGATCTTCCTCTGGTTCCCGATGGACCTCTGGGCCCGTCACCCGCGCGTGGAGGGCTGGGAGATTCCCGCGATCTTCAACGGCCAACGCTGGACGGAGGCGCGCATCATCCCGTGATCCGGTTCCTGCTGCGCCGCCTCCTGCTCGTGCTGCCGACGCTGTTCGGCGTGCTGGTGGTGAGCTTCCTCCTCCTCTACGTGGCGCCCGGCGATCCGGTGCAGGCCATGGTGGGCGAGCGCGCCGACTCGGCGACGATCGCGCGCCTGCGGCGGGAGCTCAAGCTCGACCAGTCGCTGCCGGTGCAGTTCGGCCACTACGCGGGCAAGCTGGCGCGGGGCGACCTGGGCAACTCCTACATCACCCGCCGGCCGATCCTGAAGGAGCTGCTGCAGCGCTTTCCCCATACCCTGCGCCTCGCCCTCGCGGCCATGGTGCTGGCCACCACGCTCGGCATCCTGGTGGGTGTCGTGGGGGCCTGGCGGCCGGGGACGTGGTGGGATCGCGTGCTGACGCTCGGTGCCTATCTTGGCGTGTCCTTCCCGGTATACTGGGTGGGTCTCGTGCTCATCCTGATCTTCGCCGTGACCCTCCGCTGGCTGCCGCCGTCGGGGTCGTGGGGGCTCGTGTATCTCATCCTCCCGGCCGTGACCCTCGGCATGCGCTCCATCGCGGTCATCGCCCGCATGACGCGCGCGTCGCTGCAGGAGGCGCTGCAGAGCGACTTCATCCGCACCGCGCGCGCGAAGGGCCTGGGCGAGACGCGCGTGGTGCTGCACCACGGGCTCCGCAACGCGCTGCTGCCGGTGATCACGGTGCTGGGCCTCGATTTCGGCAGCTACCTGACGGGCTCGATCCTGACGGAGACGATCTTCTCGTGGCCCGGCGTCGGCCGCTACGTGCTGAACGCCATCGAGAAGCGCGACCTCCCGGCGGTGCAGGGTGCCATCCTCTTCCTGAGCGTGCTCTTCGTGCTGGTGAACCTGCTGACGGACCTGGCGTATGCGAAGGCGGATCCGCGAGTGGCGTATGACTGACGGAGGGAAGGCTGTCGCGCGCGTGGCGCTGCTGGCGTCGCTGCTGCTTCCTTCCGCCCTGCCGTCTCCCCTGCCCGCGCAGGGCGGCGCGCTGTCCCGTCGCCTCGACACGCGGCTCGATGCCGCGCCGTTCAACCGGCACCTGTGGGGGGTGGCGCTCGTGGACGAGAAGGGGAAGCTCGTCTACGGCCGCAACGCGGACCGCATGTTCATCCCGGCCAGCAACACCAAGATCGTGGTGGCCGCGGTGGCGAGCGCGCTCTTCTCGCCCGACTTCACGGTGAAGACGAGCGTCTACGCCGCCGGCCCCGTGGTGAACGGCGTGGTGCAGGGCGACCTCGTGCTCTACGGCCGCGGCGACCCGACGTTCGGCCGCCGCTGCTTCGCCACCGACACGCTGCGCGTGGGCGTGTGCGACCGCGACCCCGCCGGGCGGATGCGCGCACTGGCCGACACGCTCGCGGCGCGCGGGATCACGAGCGTCGACGGCGACGTGGTCGGCGATGGGAGCTACTTCGACGGGGCGCTAGTGCACCCCGGCTGGGAAGCGTACGACCTCAACTGGTGGTACGCCGCGCCGGTGAGCGGCCTCGGCTTCAACGACAACGCGATCGACATCACCTACGCGCCCGGCAGCCGCGAGGGCGAGCCCGCCACGATCGGCTTCACGCCCGACTTCGGCGACGTGACGCTCGAGAACCGCACCCGCACCGTGCCCGCCGGCGCCGAGGAGACGATCGACTTCTTCCGCGAACCCGGCACCCTGCACGTGTGGGCCGAGGGCACCGTGCAGCTCGGCGGCCGCACGCGCACCGAGTACTTCGCGCTGCCGGACCCGAACCTCTACGCCGCCCGTGCGCTGCGCGCGGCACTCGCCGCGCGCGGCATCTCGGTCGCGGGCGCCACGCGCTCCACCACCGACTCCACGCTCTACCAGGTGGTCCGGCGCGCCCCCGCCCTCGCCGACGTGAACGGCCGGCCGATGCGGGACTGGATCTTCCCGATCCTCAACACCAGCCAGAACTGGTACGCCGAGATGGTGCTCAAGCAGCTCGGAAAGGCGTACGGCGGCGCGGGCTCGTGGGACGAGGGCATCAAGGTGGAACGGCGCTTCCTCATCGACTCGGTGGGCATCGACTCCACCCAGTTCGCGCTGAGCGATGGCTCGGGACTCTCCGCGTCGAACCTCATGTCGCCGCTCGCCTTCACGCAGCTGCTGCGCTTCATCCGCAGGCATCCGCACTGGGAGACGTTCGCCGCGGGGCTGCCACAGTCCGGCAACACCGGCTCGCTGAGGAACCGCTTTCGCGGCACGCCGCTCGAGGGAAAGGTGCGCGCCAAGACCGGCAGCATCTCGCGCGTGAACACGCTCTCCGGCTACGTGGAGCTCGACGGCGGGAAGGGCCTCGTGTTCTCGGTGCAGGCCAATCATCACACGCAGCCCACGCGCGCCATCCTGGCGCAGATCGACAGCGTGGTCGTGGACATGGCAAGGGGACGCTGACGTGACGGAACAGGACAGCCGGCCGCCGCGCGTGGCCGTGGTGGGCTCGGGCCCGTCGGGCTTCTACGCCGCGGAGCACCTGCAGAAGAAGCACCCGGGCATCGTGATCGACATGTTCGACCGCCTGCCGACGCCCTACGGCCTCGTACGCGGCGGCGTGGCGCCGGACCACCCGAAGATCAAGTCGGTCACCCGCATCTACGACCGCATCGCGGCGCAGCCGGGCTTCCGCTTTCTCGGCAACGTGAACGTGGGGACCGACCTCTCGCACGCCGAGCTGCTGTCGCACTACGACGCGGTGCTCTACACCGTCGGCGCACAGACCGATCGTTCCCTCGGCATCCCGGGCGAGGCGCTGCCGGGGAGCCACGCGGCCACCGAGTTCGTCGGCTGGTACAACGGGCACCCCGACTTCCGCGACTTCCAGGTGGACCTGGGCGTCGAGGCGGCGGCGGTCATCGGCGTCGGCAACGTGGCGATGGACGTCGCGCGCATCCTCGCGAGCCGCACCGCCGACCTCGCCGCCACCGACCTCGCCGCCCACGCGCTCGCGGCCCTCGAGGCCAGCCGGGTGCGCACCATCTACGTGCTCGGCCGGCGCGGGCCGGTGCAGGCGGCGTTCACGAACCCCGAGCTCAGGGAATTCGGCGAGCTGCCCGATGCCGACGTGATCGTCGACCCGCGCGACCTCGAGCTCGACCCCCTGAGCGCGGCTGAGCTCGCGGCCGCGGAGGATCGCACGGCCGAGAAGAACATGGCCACGCTCCGCGAGTATGCCGCCCGCCTGCCCCTCGGCCGGCCGCGCCGCATCGTGCTCAAGTTCCTCACCTCGCCAGTGGAGATCCTCGGCGCCGGCCGCGTCGAGGGCATCCGCGTGGTGCGCAACCAGCTCGTCGACGACGGCAAGGGCGGCATCCGCGCCGTCGCCACCGACGAGACGGTGGTGCTCCCGGTGGGGCTCGTCTTCCGGTCGGTCGGGTACAAGGGCGTGGCCCTTCCGGGCCTCCCATTCGACGAGCGGGCCGGCGTCATCCCCAACGCGGCGGGGCGGGTCCTCACCGCGCCGGGCGCGGCGGAGACGCTGCCCGGGGTGTACGTGGCCGGCTGGATCAAGCGCGGACCGAGCGGCGTCATCGGCACCAACAAGCCGTGCGCCGTGGAATCGGCCGAGCAGCTGCTGGCCGACCGCGAGGCCGGCCGGCTGCCCGCGCCCGCCGGCGACCAGGCGGCGCTCGATGCGCTCCTCGCCGGGCGCGGGGTGCGGGTGGTGACGTTCGCGGACTGGCAGAAGCTCGACCAGCTCGAGGTGGAACAGGGGAAGGCGGCGGGCCGTCCCCGCCTCAAGTTCACGCGCATCGACGAGATGCTGGAGGCCCTCAAGTGAAGATCTACACGCGTACCGGCGACGCCGGCGAGACCGCCCTCTTCGGGGGCGGGCGGGTCAGCAAGGACCACCCGCGCGTCGCCGCGTACGGGGACGTGGACGAGCTCAACTCCGCCATCGGCGTGGTGCGCGCCACCGGCCCGCAGGCGTTCCACGACGGGCTGCTCGAGTCCATCCAGCGCGACCTGTTCGCCATCGGCGGGCATCTCGCCACGCCGGATCCCGAGAAGGTGGCCAAGGCGCTCGAGAAGGCGAGCCTGTCGCAGGAGCGCATCGACGACTTCGAGCGCGCCATCGACGCCGCCGACGCCGTGCTGCCGCCGCTGCGCGCCTTCGTGCTCCCGGCCGGCACCCCCAAGGCCGCCGCGCTGCACATGGCGCGCACCGTCTGCCGGCGCGCCGAGCGGCACGTGGTGCACCTCGCGGTGAAGGAGGAGGTGCCCGAGCTCTTCCTGGTGTACCTCAACCGGCTCTCCGACCTGCTCTTCGCGCTGGCGCGCCTCGCGAACCACGAGGCCGGCCAGGCCGACGTGACCTGGTGAGCCTGGTGGAGCCGTTGATCGTACGTCACGCGCTCGGGAGCTATCCCGTCTACCTGCAGCCGGGCGCGCTCGCGGCGCTGGGCGAGGTGGTGGCCGCGCATTGCGCCGGCCGGCTCGTGGCCCTCGTCACCGATGCCACCACCGGCCTGCTCTACGAGGCGTGGGAGAGCGGCGCGCCGAGCGCCTGGCGGGAGGGCGAGGCGGCACACGACGTGGTGCCGTTCGCCACGCGCCTCAGCCTGCCGCCGGGCGAGCAGCACAAGACGCGCGACTCGTGGGCGATGCTCACCGACGCGCTGCTCGACCAGGGCTTCGGCCGCGACTCCGCGCTGGTGGGCATCGGCGGCGGCGTGATCGGCGACCTGACGGGGTTCGTGGCGGCCACCTACCAGCGCGGCGTGCCGTTCGTGCTCGTGCCCACCACGCTGCTCGCGATGGTCGACGCCTCGGTGGGCGGCAAGACGGGTGTGGACACGCCGCAGGGCAAGAACCTCATCGGCGCCTTCCATCCCCCGGCCGCCGTCGTGGCCGACCCGGCCACGCTGCGCACGCTCTCGGAGCGGGAGTTCCGCGCCGGGATGGCGGAGGCGGTGAAGCACGGCCTGATCACCGACGCGGCGTACCTCGCGTGGATCGAGGCCAACGCCGACGCGCTGCTCGCCCGCGATCTCGATGCGCTCACCCATCTCGTGCGCCGCAGCGTGGAGATCAAGGCAGCGGTGGTGTCGCAGGACGAGCGGGAAGCGGGACCGCGCGCCATGCTCAACGCCGGCCACACCGTGGCACACGCCCTCGAGCACGCGTCGGGCTACGGCATGCTGCACGGCGAGGCGGTGGCGCTGGGCCTCCGCGCCGAGTGCGTGATGGGCGAACTGGCCGGGCTGCTGCCCGACGGCACCTTCGCGCGCGTGGCGGGCGCGCTCGAGCGCCTGGGCCTCCCGGCGCGCACGACGGGGCTCACCGCCGAACGCGTCCGCGCCGCCATGCATCGAGACAAGAAGAACCTCGCCGGCGAGACCCGGTTCGCGTTGCCGGTGGGCCTGGGCGCCATGGCCGCGCGCGACGGGGGACGCTGGACCGTCGCGCTGCCCGAGGACGTCATCGCCAAGGGACTGGCGACCATCCTCTAGCCGGCCCACCTTTCGGGATGCCCCTCACATCCCGCATGCTCGTTCCGCTCCTGCTGCTCCTCGCCGCGCCCGTCGCCGCGCAGATGCGAGACCCGCTCGCCGTCACCGAGGCCGAGCTCGACGCGCACCTGCGCATCCTCTCGAGCGACCTCTTCGAGGGCCGCTTCCCCGGCCGGCGGGGCGAGGCGCTCACCACCGCGTATCTCGCCTCGCAGTTGCAGGCGGCGGGCCTGCAGCCGGGCGCGAACGGCGCCTGGCTGCAGGAGGTGAAGCTTCTCGTGCACGACCCGGTGCCGGGGGCGACGCCCGAGGTGAAGGTCTCCGGCGCCCAGACCCGCGACCTCGCGCACGGCCGCGACCTCCGGCTCTCGAACCTGACCGCCGGCGCCGAGGTGGCCGCCGGGGGCGACGCGATCTTCGCCGGCTACGGCATCAGCGCGCCGATCTACGGTTGGGACGACCTCGCGGGCACCGACCTCGCGGGCAAGGTCGTCATCGCCCGCATCGGCGAGCCGATGCGCGACACCACGCGGTTCAACGGCGTCCGCGCCTCGCGCTACGCCTGGCTGACGTCGAAGACGCGCGAGCTCGAGAAGCGCGGTGCCGTGGGCGTGCTCTGGCTGCTGCCGAGCGGATCGCGCATGTCGATGGCCCCGGTCGGCGGGCAGCGCCGCCTCCTGGGTGACGGCGAGTCGGCCACGCTGCGCTTCAGCGGCAACCTCACCGACAGCACGCTCGCATCGCTGTTGCCCGCCGGGACACGGCTCGACGAGCTGCTCGAGGCCAGCGAGCGCCCCGGGTTCAAGCCCCTGCCCCTCGGCGTGCGGATCGACGTGCGGCTGCAGACGAGCCCGCGCATCGTGACCACGCACAACGTGGTCGGCACCGTGCCGGGACGCGACCCGAAGCGCGCGACCGAGCACGTGGTGCTCAGCGCGCACTGGGACGCCTACGGCATCGGCACCCCCGTCGACGGCGACTCCATCTACAACGGCGCGCTCGACGACGCTTCGGGCACGTCGGCGCTGCTCGCGCTCGCGCGCGTCTTCCAGGCCAACCCGCAGCCGCGCAGCATCACCTTCCTGTTCACCACCGCGGAGGAATGGGGCCTGCTGGGCGCGCACGCCTTCGTGCGGCACGGCCCGATCCCCATGGACCGGGTGACCGCGAACCTCAACCTCGACGACGGCATCGAGCTGTGGGGCCGCAAGAAGGACGTCGCCTCCCTCGGCGTCGAGCTCAGCAGCCTCGGCGCCGTCAGCGCGGAGGTGGCGAAGCGGATGAAGCTGCGCATCACGCCCGATCCGTACCCGCAGGAAGGGTTCTACCTGCGGCAGGACGGCTTCGTGTTCGCGGAAGCCGGCGTGCCGTCGCTCTACATGGCGCTCGGCACCGATGCGGAAGGCCGGCCCGCCGGCTGGGTCGACGAGCGGGTCAAGCAGTACCTCGGGACGCACTATCACCGGCCGAGCGACGAGTACGACACGGTGGTGGTGAACCTCGAGGGCGCCGTGCAGTATGCGCACTACGTGCGCGACGTCGCGATCGCGGTGGCGCGGATGCCGGGACGGCCCACGTGGAACCGCGGCGGAGAGTTCTCCCGGCCATGACGCGCGCGCTCGTGGCCGCCTGCCTCCTGCTCGCCGCGTGCGACTCGTACGCCTTCTCGTGGGACAGCAGCACGGGCACGGTGATCGTGGGTTTCGTGGACGGCGGCACCTCGGTCGGCATCGTGCTCGAGGCGCCGGACACCGTGCTCGCGGGGAGCGCCTTCGACGTGACGGTGAACACCTTCGGCAGCTCCAGCTGCGTGCGGGCCGAGCGGCTGGACGTGGAGGTGACGGGCGCCGTCGCCCGGCTGACGCCGTACGACCGCGTGGCGCCGGTGGGCTCGCCGTGCACGGCGGACATCGCGACGCACCCGCACACGGCGTTGGTGACGTTCGCCGATCCGGGGCCGGCCACGCTCGAGGTGTTCGCGCAGGCGGGGGCGGGGGATACGGTGCTGAGAAAGGCAGTGGTGGTGCGGTAGAGCGTCGCCCCCGACGCCGTTCCGAGCGAAGCGAGGAACCCGTTCGACGCCTCTACCGCAGGTACCCCCACGAGTGCAGCCTGTCGTGGTCCTCGTACCACCGATCCCCGATGTCCTTCCGGTAGTACATGTTCGGGATCATGATGTTCTCGATGCGCGCGTACGCCTGTCGCTGCGCCTGCCGCATCGTGGGTCCCATGCCCACCACCGTCAGGATCACGCCCGAGCCGCCCGTCACGTACCACTCGTTGCCCACGCACTTCACGTCCTCGATGTGCACGCCCTCGCGGTTGGGCTTCTTGAAGAAGATCACCGCGTCCTTCGAGTTGCGCTCGAATGTCTCCTGGTCGTGGAACGGGAACGGCGGCACCACCACCCGCACGCCCACCTGGAAGCCCGAGCGCGCCTTGAAGCGCGTCAGGGTACCGTCGGCGAGCTGGTAGAGGAAGTCGCCGATGGGCATCGTGATCCCCTCCTGCTGGATCATGATGGTCGGGTAGCCGAAGCGCGACGTGAACTCGAGCGGATAGATGCCGTTCGAGTTCACGATGCAGTTGACGTCGATGTAGCCGGCGAAGCGCTCGCGCCGGAGGCGCGACTCCATCTTCGCCAGCGTCGCGGCGAAGAGGCGGTTGGGCTCGGACCAGAACATCGACGTGCCCATCTCGCCCGTCGAGGGCCCGATGTCGCCGGGGAAGAGCTTCTTGTGCTCGAAGTTGACGCAGACGGGCGGCACGAACTCGCTGCCGTTGAAGAACGCCCCGGCCGCCACCTCGACGCCGATGATGCGCCGCTGCAGCTGGAACTCCTTGATGCGCGTGGCCCAGGACCGCTGGTAGTCCTCGAGCACCTGCAGCACGTCCTTGCCGTCCTCGTCCTCGCCCACGAACAGCAACTGCTTGAGGTTCTGCGCCTCGCCGCTCGGCTTGATGACGTAGCGGTTGGGGTTCGCCTTCACGTACGCGATCGCGTCGTCGAAGCTGGTGAAGTTTTCCTGCGGGATGATGGTGACGCCCGCCGCCTTGAGCTCCTGCTGGCCGAACGCCCGGTCGTCCTCGAGCCGGTCGGTGTAGGGCGTGCCGCCGATGACGCGCTTGCCCTGCTGCCGGAGCCGGTGCGCGTGCGTGCCGTGCCCCAGCACGTCGTCGAAGACGATCAGGTCGGCCCACTCCACGTGCTGCTCCCAGTCGTCCACCTTCGGCACGAACCCGTCGCCGATCTCGCGCTCGCTCTCGGTCGAGATGGCGTAGCGCACGTCGTGTCCCTCCTTGACGCACTGCCACGCGGTGTCGCCGATGAGGGCGTCGTAGGAGACGAAGAGGATCCTGTGCGGCATCGGGGCTCCGGCGAGCGGGGGTGTGGCGGGGAAAATAGACGGGTCCCGACGGCACGCGTGAGGCACCACCTCGTCGGCAGAGAGCCATGCTCATTGCGAGGCCCCGCAGGGGCCGAAGCAATCCGGGTGCATGGAGCGGGACTCCGTGCGCGCGCACAGCTCTCCGCTCCATGCACCCGGATTGCTTCGTCGCTCGCTGCGCTCGCTCCTCGCAATGAGCAGGGTCCGCCCTCCTCGCGTCGCTTCAGCGACACGCCGGCCGAGAGGCGGCTTCAGCCGCCGCGCCTCGCGCACCCTCCGCACCTTCCGCCTCGCCGCTCGCCCCGCACTCCTCCACCCCAGTCCCCCGCCCCGCTCTCGACACTGTCCGCATGTGGAGAATTGGAACAAGTGCAGAAAACCCCCAACTCCAACCGATATCAACGTTTGTGATGTGGAGAAAAAATCACGCTTGACAGCACTGTCGCCATTTCCAATATTCGCCACCCCTGCAGGTGCGGTTCGCGGCTCAAGCGCTGGTCGTTGCTTCACTTCAATCCTCGAGGGGTCCCCCGCATGGCCCGTCCCCGCACCACCGCCACCACCGTCCGTCCGAAGCTCAAGCTGAAGGCCAAGCCCCGTTCCCTCCGCGCCGTGCCCCAGGGCGCCTTCGACCAGTACCTGCTCGACATCCAGCGCCTGCCGATGATCACCGATCCCGTGGAGGAGCGCCGCCTCGCGCACCTCGCACGCGCCGGCGACCAGGTGGCCGCCGAGCGGCTGGTGACGGCGAACCTGCGGTTCGTCATCGCGTACGTGAAGAAGTACCAGGGCCACGGCCTCGACCTCTCCGAGCTGGTGGCGATCGGCAACGAGGGCCTGCTCAAGGCGGTCAAGAAGTTCGATCCCGACCACGGCGTGAAGTTCATCTCGTACGCCGTGTGGTGGGTGCGCCAGGCCGTCCTCAAGGCGCTCGCCGAGCAGACCCGCAGCGTCCGCATCCCGCTCAACCAGAATTCCTCGCTCATCAAGCTCGGCAAGGTGTTCTCGCTCCTCGCGCAGGAGCTTGGCCGCGCGCCCACCGACAGCGAGCTCGCGCAGGCGATGGGCGAGACGGTCGAGGTGATCCGCGAGGCGCGCCAGATGACCACCATCGAGATGTCGCTCGACGCGCCCGTGGACGGCCGTGACACCAAGGGCGCCACCATCGGCGAGCGCGTCTCCGGCACCAGCGAGCACGAGATCGAGGCCAACACCGACCAGCGCCTGACGCGCGAGTTCGTCGCGAAGATCTTCGAGCGCCACCTCACCCCGCGCGAGCGTCTCATCCTCTCGATGTACTACGGCCTCGAGGAGGGCTCCGAGGCGCTCACGCTCGAGGCCATCGGCGAGAAGCTCGGCGTCACCCGCGAGCGCATCCGCCAGATCCGCGAGCGCGCCTTCGAGAAGCTCCGCCACTGCTCCGACATCCAGCACCTCAAGGGACGCTGGGTCGCGGCCTAGGCGGGCGCCGCGGCAGGGCCAGGCGGGCGGGCGATCGGGTGATCGCCCGCCCGCTCGTTTATTTTCCTGCATGTCGATGCGCCTGCCCCTCTTCCCCCTGGGCGTCGTGCTCTTCCCCGGGGTCCTGCTCCCGCTCCACATCTTCGAGCCGCGCTATCGCCGCCTGCTCGAGGACATCGTCGCCGGGGACCGGCGCTTCGGGCTGCTGCTGCCCGGCATCGGGCGCGAGGCGCCGCCGGCCGGCGCGGTGGGCACCGTCGCCGAGCTGCGCGCCACGCAGCCGCTCGGCGACGGCCGCTCCAACATCGTCGTGCAGGGCGGGACCCGCTACATGGTGTCGCGCTATCTCGAGGACGACGCGCCGTACCTCGTCGCCATGGTGGAGCCCTTCGACGACCGCGACGACGCCTCCGTATCCGCCGCGGCGCTCGCAGAGCTCACGGGGGAGTTCCAGCGCTACGACGCCGCGCGGCGCGGCCTGCACGACCTCGAGCCCGACGACGAGGCGCTGCCCACCGAGGCCCACGCGCTTTCGTTCCGCGTCGCCGGCGGCATGGAGCTCGACCTCGCCGAGCAGCAGCGGCTGCTCGAGCTGCGCTCCACCCGCGAGCGCGTCGAGCGCCTGCTCGAGCTGCTGCCGCCGCTGCGGCGCGCGATGGAATCCGGCGCCGCCGTGCACAAGCGCGCCGAGCACAACGGCAAGGGGCACCGGACCCCGGGCCTGACGGAGGAGAAGTGATCGCGGGCGTGCGGGAATCGCTGGAGCGCATCGTCGGCGCGCGCTGGGTGCGGCATCGCCGCGCCGAGCTGGCGACGTACACCATGGACGGCCTGCCCACCCACGAGGAGTGGCCCGGCATCGTGGTGCTGCCCGGCACGCGCGACGAGTTGATCGCGGTGGTGCGCGCGCTGCACTCGGCCCAGGTGCCGTTCGTGGCGCGCGGCGCCGGCACGGGCCTCTCCGGCGGCGCGCTGGCCGGCGAGGCGATGGTGCTCGTCACCCTCACGCGCCTCAATCGCGTGCTCCATGTGGACCCGGTGCAACGGCGCGCCGTGGTGGAGCCCGGCGTCGTCAACGCGCGGCTCTCCGACGCCACCCTGCCGCACGGCCTGCAGTACGTGCCCGACCCCTCCAGCCAGACGGCGTGCACCATCGGCGGCAACGTGGCGGAGAACGCCGGCGGCCCGCACTGCCTCAAGGCCGGCGTCACCACGAACCACATCGTCGAGCTCGAGGTCATCCTCCCCGACGGCACGCTCGCGCGCCTGGGCTGCGCGCACGGCGACCAGTGGGGCCCCGACCTCGTGGGCCTCTTCGTCGGCAGCGAGGGGATGTTCGGCATCGCCTGCACCATCACCGTGAAGCTCGAGCCGGTGCCCGCCGCCATCCGCACCCTGCTCGCCGACTTCATGAGCGTGCGGGCCGCCAGCGAGGCGGTCTCGGCGATCATCGCGGCGGGCGTGGTGCCGGCGGCCCTCGAGATGATGGATCGCGCCTGCGTCGAGGCGGTGGAGTCGTCGATCTACGCCGCCGGCTATCCCACCGACGCCGCCGCCGTGCTGCTCGTCGAGCTCGACGGCCAGCCCGAGGCGGTGGCGGCCGAGGACGCGCTGGTGCAGCGCCTGCTGGTGGAGAAGGGGGCCCGGCACGTGCGCTCCGCCACCGAGGCCGCCGAGCGGGCGCGGCTCTGGCAGGGCCGCAAGAAGGCGTTCGGCGCCATGGGACGCATCGCGCCCGACCTCGCGGTGCAGGACGCCGTGGTGCCGCGCTCCACGCTGCCCGATATCCTCGAGCGCATCGACGCCATCCGGCGGCACTACGGGCTCTACATCAGCAACGTCTTCCACGCGGGCGACGGCAACCTGCACCCCAACATCAGCTTCGACCGGCGCGACGCCGACCTCGCGAAGCGGGTGAAGGAGGCCAGCCGCGACATCATGGCGGCGTGCGTGGCCGTCGGCGGGAGCATCACCGGCGAGCACGGCGTGGGGAAGGACAAGATGGACTACATGCCGCTCATCTTCGACGCTGAGACCCTGGGCGCGATGCAGGCCGTGCGCCGCGTCTTCGATCCCACCGAGCGCGCCAACCCCGGCAAGGTCCTCCCGGTACACGCCTGCCGCGAGTGGCACTGCGTACCAGGGACGCGCGAGCCGATGGAGGCGCTCCGGTGAGCGACTCCCTGCTCGCCCACCTGCGCGACGCCGTGGGCGCGGACGCCATCGAGCGCGACCCGCACGGCCTGCCGCGCGTGGTGCCCGACTCCACCGACGCCGTCGCGCAGGTGGTGGGCCTCGCCCACGAGCACGGCTGGAAGCTGCGCGTCGAGGGCCGGGGCACCTGGCTCCCCGCCGACGCGCCCGCCGACCTGGCGCTCAGCACCCGCGCGCTCGACGCCGTCGAGTTCGTGAGCCCGGCCGACCTCGTGGCCGGCGTGAAGGCGGGGATCCCGCTCGAGCTGCTGCGCCGCCGCCTCGGCGACGACGGCATGTGGCTCGCCCTCGACCCGCCGGGCCGGCCCGAGCGCAGCATCGGCTCGGTGCTCGCCACCGCGACCGCGGGCCCGCTGCGGCAAGGGTTCGGCCCGGTCCGCGACCACGTGCTCGGCCTCACCGTCGTGACGGGCGAGGGACGCGTGGTGCGGCCCGGCGGGCGCGTGGTGAAGAACGTCGCGGGCTTCGACCTGACGAAGCTGCAGGTGGGCGGGTTCGGCGCGTTCGGCATCATCACCGAGTGCACGCTCCGGCTCCGCGCCGTCCCACGCGCCGACCGCACCCTCGTTGCGCGCGGACCCCGGGACCACCTCACCTCGCTCGCGCGCGCGCTCACCGCGGCGCGCCTCAGCCTCAGCGCGCTCGAGCTCGTCTCGCCCGCGATCGCCGCCGAGAGCGACTGGGTGCTCGCCGTCCGGCTGCTCGGCACCGACGAGGGCGTGGCCGCCGAGACGGGCCGGCTGGAGGCGGCGAGCGACCTGCCGTGGTCCCCGCTCGCGCACGAGCGCGCCGCCGCCTTCTGGCACCTCGCCGCGCGCGCGCTGCTCGGCGGGCCCGTGTCGCTGCGCCTCGGCGCGCTGCAGGACGGGCTCGACGACACCCTCGACCTCGTGGCCGGCGTGCTCGACGAGGGACTCGTCACCGCCGGGGCCGGGAGCGCCGGCGGCATCCGCTGGAGCGGCGAGGCCGGCGTCGCGGCCCTGCGCTCGCTGCGCCGCACCGCCGCCACGCGCGAGATCCCCATGACGCTCGAGCGCGCCCCCTGGGACCTGCGGCACGCGCTCGGGCACTTCGGCGCCTATCGCGAGGGCGTCAGCCAGCTCGTGGGCCGGCTCCGCGGCACCTTCGACCCGTCGAGCGTGCTGAACGTGGCGCTGGAGGCCGAGGCCGATGGACGCTAGCGCCTTCGCGTCGCTGGACCCCTGCGTCCACTGCGGCTTCTGCCTGCCCGCCTGCCCCACCTACCTCGCCACCGGCGACGAGGCGGACAGCCCGCGCGGACGCATCGTGCTCATGCGCGCCCTCGAGCGCGGCGAGATCGAGCCGCTCGACACGGCGCTCACGCAGCACATCGACGCCTGCCTCGGGTGCCGTGGCTGCGAGCCGGCGTGTCCCTCGGGCGTGGGCTACGGGCAGGGCCTCGCCGCCGCACGCGCGCTGCTCACGAAGGCGCGCGGCATTCCCGCCATCGTTCGCGCCTTCCTCGCCGTGATGAAGGTGCCGGCGCTGTGGCGCCTGGCGTTCGGCGCCGGCACGTTCCTGCGCAGCATCGGCCTCGCCGACGAGTTCGCCGGCCCCTCGCGGGTCGGCTTCACCATGGGCATGCTCGCCTCGACCGAGCCCTTCGCGAAGTCGAGGACGGCGCGTGCCCTGCCGTCGGTCCCGCCGTCCGAGCATCCCGCCGCCCCGAGCGGTCCCACGGTGGCGCTCTTCCGCGGCTGCATCATGGACACGGTCTTCAGCCACGTGAACGAGGCCACGAAGCGCACCCTCGAGGCCAACGGCTACCGCGTGCTCGAGGTCGCGGGCCAGGTGTGCTGCGGCGCGCTGCACGAGCACGCCACGGACACCGAGGGCGCAGCGGCGCTCGCGCGGGAGAACGTGCAGGCGTTCGCCGGCCGCGCCGACTTCATCGTCACCAACAGCGCCGGGTGCGGCGCCGTGCTCAAGGAGTACGGCCACCTCCTCCACTCGGAGGAGGGCGCCGCGTTCGGGGCGCGCGTGCGCGACGTGAGCGAACTGCTCGCGGACGCCGGCCCGCGTCCGGGCGCGCCGCTGCCGCTCGACGTGGCGTACGACGCGCCGTGCCACCTGCAGCACGCGCAGCGCGTGCACGCCCAGCCGCTGGCGGTGCTGCGCTCCATCCCGGAGCTGCGTCTGCACCTGCTGCCGGGCAGCGACCGCTGCTGCGGCGCGGCGGGCATCTACGCCACCCTGCACCCGGAGATGTCGCGCGCGGTGCTCGACGACAAGACGGCGTCGTTCACCAGCGCCCCCGTGCCACTCGACGTGGTGACCACCGGCAATCCCGGCTGCCACATGCAGCTCGGCGCCGGCCTGCGCGCGGTGGGCAGCGACACGCCGGTGGCCCATCCCGTCGAGCTGCTCGACCTCTCGTACAAGCGGGCCGGACTGTACTAGCTTCCCCAGCATGACACTCTTCGCCGTTTCCCGCACCGACGAGCAGCTGTCCGCGCTGCGCCGCGGCTCGGTGGTCGTGCGCATCCAGCCCGCCGTCTTCCGCATCGTCGGCAGCGGCGCGCTCGACTGCCTGCAGGGCCTGCTCACGAACGACCTCGCCGCGCCGGGCCTCGATCGCCTCGTGTACGGGGCGCTGCTGACGCCCAAGGGCATGATCGTCGCAGACTACTTCGTCTTCCGCACCATCGACGGCTTCGTGCTGGTGGCCGCCCCGGACGCGCACGGTCCCACCCTCGAGCTGTTCCGCCGGCAGGTCCCGCCGCGCCTCGCGAAGGTCACCGATCTCACCGGTCTCTGGGCGGCGCTCCTCGTGCTGGGCGATGGCGCCGAATCGCGACTCGATGCGCTGGTGCCCGGCCTGGCCGCGGCGGAGCCGGCGACGGTGCACCGGTTGGGGGATTCGGGGGCCCTGGTGGCCCGCGGCACGTCGACGTCGCCGTTCGAGGCGCTGGTGGCGGGGCCGCTGGATGCCGTGGAGTCGGCCGAGGCGGCGCTCGTCGCGGCCGGCGCGGAGCGCGGCGAGGCCGACGACGCCGAGGCGGCGCGGATCCTGGCCGGCTGGCCCCGGCTCGGCACCGAGATCGGCGAGCGCACGCTGCCGCAGGAGGTGCGCTACGACGAGATCGGGGGCGTCAGCTACACGAAGGGCTGCTACGTGGGGCAGGAGACGGTGGCCCGCCTCCATTTCCGCGGCCACACCAACCGCGACCTGCGGGGCGTGGTGTGGGCCCGCGACGTGGAGCCGCCGGAGTCGGGTGAACTGCGCCTCGACGGGAAGGCGGTGGGCGAGGTGCGCTCGGTGCTGCGGCTCGACGGCCGGGCGCTCGGGCTCGCGCTCATCCGTCGCGAGGTGGACAACGGCACCACGCTGGAGGGCGACGCGGGCCCGGTGCGCGTCGTGCCGCTGCCCTTCGGCCCCCACGACGCCGACTGAGACCACATCCTGCCTGAAAAAGCGACGGCCCCGCGACTGATCGCGGGGCCGTCGAACGCGACCTGACCTGCCGGTCGCTGCTGTCTTAGTGCTTGACCGAGTCGGTCACGGCCTTGGCCGAGTCGACGACGGTCGTGACGGCCGCAGCCGCCGAATCCGTCGCAGCCGCCGCGGCCGGAGCCTCGGCCGCCGGAGCCATCGCCGGAGCCTCAGCCGCCGGAGCCTCCGCCTTCTTCTCGCCACACGCCGCAACCGCCAGCACCGCCGCCAACGTCATGAACTTCCGCATCGCTTGCTCCTCACCTGTGTGAATGACCCGAACCGCCCCCGGGAACGCCGTGCCCACCGCTACCGTCTGGATATTTCGGCGCGCACAAGCTACAAGAACTGGGGGCAATGTCAAGGCATTGGACGCCGTAAGCGATTGCCGGAGTGGAAGTTGGGGCGGCGAGCCCTCCGGATCTTCGACACCGCTCAACCCCGGGCGCATCGAAACGATACCGTGAAGGTCTTGTCGCATAACGACTTAGTGAATCGATGCTCCGTTACGGGTGTTCAGGCAGTCCGCCCGGACATTCCCTCCGGTTCGCGGGTAGCAATTCCCAGTCGCCTTGCGGCGGTGGCCTCAGGACGCCACGTTGCCCCAGGGCTTTCCGATCGACGACACACCAGCGAGCCTCACCTCACATGACATTGCCAGGCACCCTCGGGGAACTCCGCCAGAGTCCGTGGAGCGAGCCGCCGCTGCGCGGTCGTTCCGTGCGCGAAGAGCTGCGCCACAACCTCGTCACCGCGCTCGAGTGCGGCACGCCGCTGTTTCCCGGCGTGCTCGGGTACGAGGAGTCGGTGCTGCCCCAGATCGTCAACGCGGTCCTCGCCCAGCACGACTTCATCCTCCTCGGCACCCGCGGCCAGGCCAAGACGCGCATCCTGCGCGAGCTCGTCTCGCTGCTCGACCCCGAGATCCCGATCATCGCCGGCAGCGAGGTGAACGACGACCCGTTCCACCCCATCAGCCGCTACGGTCGCGAGCTGATCGCCGAGAAGGGCGACCAGACGCCGATCGCGTGGATGAAGCGGGAGGACCGCTACATCGAGAAGCTCGCCACCCCGGACGTCACCATCGCGGACATGATCGGCGATATCGATCCGATCAAAGCGGCTCGCCGCGGGCACAATATTTCCGACGAACTTACAGTGCACTATGGACTGCTGCCGCGCGCCAATCGCGGCATCTTCGCGATCAACGAACTGCCGGATCTCGCCGGCAAAATCCAGGTTGGCCTCTTCAACATCATGCAGGAAGGCGACGTGCAAATTAAGGGTTATCCCGTGCGTCTGCCGCTCGATGTCGTGCTCGTGTTCACGGCCAACCCGGAAGACTACACCGCGCGCGGCAAGATCATAACCCCGTTGAAGGACCGCATCGGGAGCGAGATCCGCACGCACTACCCGGTCTCGGTCGACCACGGAATCGCGATCACCGAGCAGGAAGCCTGGACCCAGCGCCCTTCGCCCGTGCAGTTGAACCTGCCC
>DASUOW010000029.1:0-16785 GCA_036276435.1 Gemmatimonadales bacterium | reverse complement strand
TTCCCGCGGACCGGCATGCCCCGCCGGATCGACGGCTGGGCCGACTTCGAGGAGCTGGTGAACGTGATGGTGGCCACCAACGCGATCCCCAACGCCTCCAAGCTCTGGTGGGACGTGCGGCCGAGCTGGAGCTATCCGACGCTGGAGTTCCGGATCTGCGACGTCTGCACCCGGGTCGACGAGGCCGTCTGCATCGGCGCCATCTTCCAGGCCATCGTGGCGAAGCTGTACAAGCTGCGGCGGGACAACCTGACGTTCCGCGAGTACGGGTCGGCCCTCATCGAGGAGAACAAGTGGCGGGCCATCCGCTACGGCCTCGACGGGAAGCTGATCGACTTCGGCAAGCAGACCGAGCTCCCGGCACGGGACTTGATCCGCGAGCTCATCACCTGGTTCATCGACGACGTGCTGGACGAGCTGGGCTCGCGGAAGGAAGTGGAGTACGCCTTCCGCATCCTCGAGGAGGGCACCAGCGCCGATCGCCAGCTCGCCACCTACGCCCGCACCGGCGACATCCGCGACGTCGTCGACCAGCTGGTCCGGGAGACCGCGGAAGGGGTAGTCTGAAGGATGCGTGACCGCCGCCCACTGATCGGGATCACCACGCAGTCGCTGCACTCGATCGACGGGATCCCCGCCGACCTGCCGACGTCGTGGATGATGAACCAGCGCTACCTCCACGCGGTGGTGGCGCATGGCGGCCTGCCCGTGATGATCCCGCTGCTCGCCCACGACGACCAGACGCTGCGCGCACTCTTCGAGCGCCTGGACGGGGTGCTCGTGCCGGGCGGCGTGGACCTCGACCCGTCGGCGTTCGGCGAGCAGCGTCACCCGCTCTGCGGCCGCGTGGACGCCGACCGCGACCACGTCGAGCTGGCGCTGACGCGCTGGGCCATCGAGGAGCGGAAGCCGCTCTTCGGCCTCTGCCGCGGCCTGCAGATCATCAACGTCGCCCTCGGCGGCACCCTGTACCAGGACATCCAGGCCCAGCGGCCCAACTCGCTCAAGCACGACTTCTTCCCGAACGCCGGCTTCGCGCGCGACTACCTCGCCCACGACGTCGATCTCGCCGCCGGGTCGCGGATCCGGGACCTGCTCGGCAGCGCGTCGCTGCCGGTGAACAGCATGCACCACCAGGCCATCCGGGACGTCGCTCCGGGCCTCGTGGTGAGCGCGGTGGCGCCGGACGGGGTCGTGGAGGCGGTCGAGATGGACCGCGGCGACCAGTTCCTCCTCGGCGTCCAGTGGCACCCCGAATCGATCGAGTTCGTCGATCCCGCCTGCCGGCACCTCTTCGCCGGGTTCATCTACGCCGCCAGCCGCCACCATCACGGGGTGGCGGCCTGATCCTGGCCCGCTCCGTTCGTAAAGCCGCCGTGAATCCTTGGTGAATCCCGGCGACCGCGTTATCGTAGGTTCCTCATGATCGCCCGCATGCGCTCGCTTGTCCGCCACCTCGCCGTACCCCTGGTGCTGCTCGCCCCGGGACTCGGCGGTTCGTGGCTGCAGGCGAGCCATCCGTGCCCGACGCGCCACCTGCCCGTCGTGCACGATGCCGCACCGGCCGATGCCCACGCCTCCCATGGGGCCGGGCATCACGAGAGCTCCGATGCGCCCGCGGACCATGGCTCGGATTGCACCTGCGTCGGCACCTGCGGCCAGTCGTTCGCGCGTGCGGTGCCGGTGCCGGTCCGCCCCGTGGTCGTCGCCGCCGTGGTCGAGCAGCACATCGCGCCGCCGGTGCCGGCCCCCTGGCTCCCCGTGAGCCAGCCCTCCGATCTCCTCCCGCTTCCCAACGCTCCCCCGCGCGGCTGAGCCGCGCGCCCTGCGCGCCTGAACGCATCCGTCGTCACGGGCCCGTGGCCCGTGGCGCCATTTCAGGTCGTACCCGCTTCGCGCGGGTTGACGGGAGTCGAACATGACATGGTGCAGTTCAAGGTCCCGCGTCGCGGGACTGTTGATGGCGTTGCTCGTGGGCACCGTCTCGGCGGTGCACGCGCAGGGCGCCGAGATTCGTGGCCGGGTCACCGAGGCGGGCACGTCCGCGCCGGTGGCGGAGGCCGAGGTGCTGGTGACGTCGCGGGGGCTGCGGACCACGACCGACGCCGAGGGCCGCTTCCAGCTCGCCGGCCTCGAGGCAGGCGCGATCGAGGTCACCGTCCGGCGGCTCGGCTTCGCGCCGGCGCTCCGCCGCCTCACGCTCGCCGGTGGCGACCGGCTGGAGCTCGCCGTCGTGCTCTCGGCGGCCGTGTCGCAGCTCGAGCCCGTCGTCGTCACCGCCACGCGTGACGAGCGCAGTCTCGCCGACGTGCCCGCCGCCGTCGCCGTGGCCGACAGCACCGTGATCAAGGCGGGCCGCACCTCCGGCCTGCACGAGGTGCTGCGCTACACGCCCGGCGTGCAGGCCACCTCGCGCTACGGCGGCGACGACGTCAACCTCTCCATCCGCGGCTCCGGCATCCGCACCACGTTCGGCGTGCGGGGCGTGGCGGTGCTGCTCGACGGCGTGCCGATCACCGAGCCCGATGGCCTGACGCGCCTCGACCTCATCGAGCTCGCCACGGCGCGGCAGGTGGAGGTGGTGCGCGGGCCCACGTCGGCGCTCTACGGCGGCGTGGCATCGGGCGGGGCGGTGAACATCATCTCGCGCACCGGCGAGGAGAGCCGTGGCGCGTCGCTGCGCGCGCAGAACGGCGCGTTCGGCTTCGAGAAGTACGACGCGTACGTGGGCTCGCCCTTCGCGGCAGGGCGGGGCAGCGCCATCGGCAGCGGCACGTACACCTGGTCGGAGGGCTTCCGGGCGCACAACACCAACCGGATGTGGCGCTTCAACCTGCGCAGCGACTACCGGCTCGCCGAGCGGACCCGGCTGGGCGTCGAGGGCAGCACCTCGTCGCTCGACGTGCTGATCCCGGGGGCCCTCACGCAGGCCGAGTCGGATGACGACCCGTTCCAGGCGGCGCCGGTCAACGTGACGAACGACTACGCGCGGCGCGACGAGCGCTTCCGCACCGGGCTCCGGCTCGACCAGGGCTTCGGGGCGGGGGGGAACGCGGCCCAGGCCACGGGCTACTTCTTCTACGGCGGCCGCACGCTCGACCATCCCATCTTCCAGGTGATCGACCAGAACCTGCATCGCGTGCAGACCGGTGCCCGCGTGCGCGCCGGCCTCGATCGCGTCACCGATCCGCGCCTGCAGCTCGCGGCCGGCTTCGACTACGACAACCTCTTCGGCACCGACCGCCGCTACCGGAACGTGGCCGGCGACCGGGGCCCGATCGTGGCGGACGGCTACATCGCGCTGCCCAGCATCGGCGTCTTCAGCCAGCTCGAAGGCCGCCTGCGCCACGACCTCACGCTCACGGCGGGTGCGCGCTACGATCGCGTCACGTACGACATCGAGAACTACCTGGGCGGCTTCACTGCCTCCTCCACGTCGTTCGACCAGGTCTCGCCCAAGGCCACGCTCGCGTGGCGGCCCGCGGCGCGCGGCACGCTCTACGCGTCGGTGTCGCGCGGCTTCGAGGTGCCCACCATCGGGGAGCTCACGGTGAGCCCCGATCCCACGGAGGCGTTCAACTCGGAGCTCAAGCCGAAGACGCTCTGGAACTACGAGATCGGCGGACGCACGGTCGTCGCCCGGCGCTTCCTGCTGGACGCGGCGGTCTTCTACGCCGACGTCCAGGGGGAATTCCTCTCGCGCACCATCCCCACCGAGACGGGGCCGCGCACCGTGTTCGAGAACGCGGGCGACTCGCGCAACATCGGGGTGGAGCTGGGCTGGACGGCGCTGCTGGCATCGTGGCTCGACCTCGTGGGCAGCTACACCTTCACCGACGCGAAGCTGCAGGACTACCAGTCGCTCGTGGTGGACGCGAACGGCCAGAGCGTGCTCACCGACTTCAGCGGCAACCGCCTGCCCGGCGTGCCGCGGCACCGGCTCACCGGCGAGTTCCGCATGCGGCCGCTGCCCCGGCTGCAGGCCAGCATCGGCGCCGAGTGGCAGAGCAAGCTGTACGTCGACAACGCCAACGCCGACGAGGGCGTGGTGTACTTCAAGCCGTTCGGGCCGGGGCCGGTGCAGGCCATTCCGTACCGGGCGGTCCCGGCGTGGGCCATCGTGCACCTGAGCGCGAGCTACGCCGTCGGTCCGGCCACCTTCACGGCGAGCGTCGAGAACCTCTTCAACGACCGCTATACCGCGAACGTCACCATCAACGACGGGCAGGGGCGTTTCTACAGCGCAGGCGCGGGACGCTTCCTGTCGCTCGGCGTCACGCTCGCCGCCCTTCCTGGAGGTTTCTGATGCAGCGATCCATGCTCCTGCTCCTGGGCGCGGGCGTCGGCGCGTGCGGCGGCGACGCCCCGCGGGCGGCCGCGCCGTCGCCGGCCATCGTCGTCTCGCAGGCCACGGCCAACGGCGCCACGCCGATGTTCATCACCACCCCGTCGGGCGGACATGTCGTGTCGTGGGTGTCGGCGGCCGAAGGTGGGGCGGACGGCGTGCTCAACCTGTCGGTGACTCCCGACCATCACGGCGCGGCGCTCCCCACGGTGACGATTCGCGACCCGCTCGGGCCCATCGAGCCGCACGGCGAGGCGCCGCCACAGCTGGCGAGCGATTCGGCGGGGCGGCTCTACGCGCTCTACGCCGTCGGCAAGGAGATCCCGGGCCAGCGCTTCCCGGTCAGCGCGCTGCGGCTCATCCGCTCAGAGGACGGCGGCCGCACCTGGTCCGACCCGGTCACGGTGAACGAATCGGGCCCGCTGGGCGAGTTCGGATCGCACAACTTCCATGCGCTGCTCGCGTTGCCCGACGGGCGGCTCGTGGCGACGTGGCTGCGCAACACGAGGGGTGTCTCGGGCGTCGCGATGAGCCGCTCGCGCGACTTCGGCCGCACGTGGGACGGGACGCGCATGGTGTACCAGGAGCCCACCTGCCCATGCTGTCGGACGGCGATCGCGGCGGGGCCCGACGGATCGCTGTATCTGGCGTGGCGCGCGATCTACCCGGGCGACGTGCGGGACATCGTGGTCATGCGCTCGCCGGATGGCGGCGACACCTGGGAGGCGCCGGTGAAGCCGCGCGAGGATGGCTGGGTGTTCCCGGGCTGTCCGCACGCGGGGCCGTCGCTCAAGGTGGATGCGACGGGTGCGGTCCACATCGCGTGGTGGCAGGGGAAGGCAGGGGAGGCCGGCGTCTACTACGGCGTGTCCACCGACGGCGCGAAGACCTTCGCCGCGCAGCCGCTCGCGGTGGCCGAGCGCTCGACGCCGGCGCACGTGCAGCTCGCCCTCGCGCCCGGCGGCCTCGTGCACGTGGCGTGGGACGACGGCCACTCCGCCCTGCCGGGCATCCTGCTGCGGCGCTCCAGCGATGGCGGCCGCACCTTCGCCGCCGCGACGCGCATCAGCGACGCCGGCGTGGCGGCGACCTACCCGGTGCTCGCCGCCGTGCGCGATTCGCTGTGCGTGGCGTGGAGCCAGACGACGGAGGCCGCGCACCGCGAGAAGCTCGCGAAGGCGGTGGACATGAGGGACCCCAAGGCGGTCATGACGCTGCCGCGCGTGGGGCAGAGCGAGATCCTGATGCGCATGGTGGGCCTCTAGGCCCACCGATGCCGGGGCGCCGTCAGCCGTGGCCGGGCGGCGCCATCAGGCTCAGCACGGCCGTGATCGCGAGCACGAGCACGCCGAGCGACACCTCGAGCCAGGCCCGCCGCCGCATCGCGCCGCCCGTGGAGTGCTCGGAGCGCGCGAGGTGCATCGCGCGCAGCTGCCACAGTCCCGTCGCCAGCACGCCCACCACCAGCATCAGCTTGAGGGCCAGCGTGCGCCCGTAGCCCGACGCGAGCAGCCGCGCGGGGAGCGGCAGGCCGCCCAGGGTGCCCCAGGACGTGGCCATGCCGCTGAGCGCCAGGGCGCCGACGCCCAGGAAGGCGATCGGCATGAGCCGACGCAGCGCCGTCGCCAGTCCCGTGGAGCGCAGCAGCAGCAGCGCCGCCAGCGAGCCCAGCCACGTGCACGCGCCCAGCACGTGCAGGCTGGTCACGGCGGCGCCGACGCTGACGCCGGCCGGATACGACATGGCGTGCCCGGTCAGCGGCGCGGCGACGCAGGCGGCGAAGGCCACGAGGCGCTCCCGCACCGAGATGCGCGACGTGGTGACCTCGAACGTCACCAGCAGGGCTGCCAGCACGCTGCAGACCTGCACGATCCAGCCGCGCCCCCAGGCGCTGTCGAGCGTGGCGAGCACGTCGGTCACGCTCAGGAGGTTGCCGGGCGACACGAACCCCCGGCTCGCCGCGAGCAGGCGCACCAGCAGCGCGAAGAGCGCCACGGCCCCGGCCTGTCGTGTCAGATGCCGGGACGCGGTCACCGCGATGCCGCGGTCGAACCACGGTGCCACGGCGGCCCCCACGATCAGGCCGAGGGCGGCGAGTTGGATCCAGCGGGCGATCGCCTCGCTCATGAGCGCGTCGCTCATGGCGGGGACGGGAGGTATGACATCTCGGACTCCGAGCAGCCGTGAAACACCGGTGGCGCCCGCCAATGGCGCGGGTCGGTGGCGACGAGCTAGCTGATCGGCGTGGTGGGTGGTCCGAGCGGGTAGGGGAGGAGACGACCCCGCGCCTCGCGCGGCCGCTGGGTGGGCGCGACGGGGTCGTGCCACCGTACGAGGGTCGGGAGCGGCTCCCAGCGCGAGCGCGCGGGTGCGAGGATGGCGGGCGGACAGCAGCCGTGGCCGGTGCAGTCGCAGGGCGCCTCCGGCGCGGGCGTCGGCGACTGGTGCCCGCGGTGGGCGGCGTGCTCGTCGGCGCCGGCGGCGGGCGGCACCGTCGCGGCCGCGCACGGCACCAGCGGGCCGGCCGTGAAGCCCGCCCACAGCACCGCCACCCAGACGAGCACGAGGTGGCCCGCGATCCGCTTCCTGACGCCGCGCATGATTCGTGAAGATTGCGTCCGCCGGTCGCGGGCGCAACACTCGGTGTCGATCGCACCCTCGCGTGACGTTGCCGTGCCCCGTGCGGGCCTGTAGCTTCTCCCCGCAATGCCCTCCCGAACCCTTCTCCTGGACGACCGCGCCATTGCCCGCGCCCTGTCGCGCATGGCGTCCGAGATCGTCGAACAGGCCCGCGGCACGGAACAGCTCGTGATCGTGGGCATCCAGCGCCGGGGCGTCGAGCTCGCGGCGCGCCTGAAGCACCTCGTCGACCAGGCGGAACAGTCCGCCGTCGCCTTCGGCAAGCTGGACATCACCCTCTATCGCGACGACCTCCAGGCCATCGGCCCCCGGCCGCGCGTGGGCGTCACCGAGCTGCCCGACCTCGACGGCCGCACCGTCGTGATCGTCGACGACGTGCTGTACACCGGCCGCACCATCCGCGCCGCGCTCGACGAGTGCGCCGACTTCGGGCGGCCGCGCCGGATCCTCCTCTGCGTGCTCATCGATCGCGGCGGCCGCGAGCTGCCCATCCAGGCCGACATCGTCGGCACCACCATCAGCACCGCGCCCGGCGACCGCGTCGACGTGCTCGTCCGGGAGCTCGACGGCCGGGATGCGGTGGAGGTCGCGCGTGAAGCCTGACGTCCCCTCGCTCGGCAAGGACCTCGTCGGCCTCGAGCACCTCTCCGCCGACCAGCTCCGGCTCATCCTCGACACGGCCGAGCCGTTCAAGGAGGTGAGCGAGCGGCAGATCAAGAAGGTGCCGGCGCTGCGCGGCCGGACGATCGTCAACCTCTTCTTCGAGGCGTCCACCCGCACGCGCATCTCGTTCGAGTTCGCCGAGAAGCGGCTCTCCGCCGACACGGTGAGCATCGCGTCGAGCGGCTCGTCGGTGAGCAAGGGCGAGACGCTCGTGGATACCGCGCGCAACCTCGAGGCGATGCGGATCGACATGGTCGTCATCCGCCACCACTCCTCCGGCTCGGCCGAGTTCCTCGGCAAGCGCATCCGCACCAACGTCATCAACGCCGGCGACGGGAAGCACGAGCACCCCACCCAGGGCCTGCTCGACATCCTCACGCTGCGCGACAAGTTCGGGAAGATCGAGGGCCTCAAGGTGGCCATCTGCGGCGACGTGCTGCACAGCCGCGTCGCCCGCAGCAACATCTGGGGCCTCACGAAGCTCGGCGCCGAGGTGGCCGTGTGCGGGCCCGCCTCGCTGCTGCCGCGCAACGTCGAGGAGCTCGGCGTCACCGTCATTCCCCGCATCGAGGACGCCATCGCCTGGGCGGACGCGCTCAACGTGCTGCGGCTGCAGCTCGAGCGCATGCAGTCGGGCTTCATCCCCTCGCTGCGCGAGTACAACCGCGTCTTCGGACTCACGACGGACCGCCTCGAGCGGGCGCCCAAGGACCTCGTCATCATGCATCCCGGCCCCATGAACCGCGGCGTCGAGATCGACAGCGGCGTCGCCGACGGACCCCACAGCGTCATCCTGCCGCAGGTGACCAACGGCGTGGCCGTGCGCATGGCGGTGCTCTACCTGCTGGCCGGCGGCTCGCCGGACGCGTCGCATCAGGGAGGCGAGGCATGAGGCCGCTGCTGCTGAAGGGCGGTCGCGTCATCGATCCCTCCCGCGCCGCCGACGACATCGCCGACGTGCTGCTGGAGGACGGCCGCATCGCCGCGGTGGGCCGCAACATCGTCGGGCCCGACGGCGTCGAGGTGCTCGACGTGAGCGGCCGGGTGGTGGCGCCGGGCCTCGTGGACGTGCACGTGCACCTGCGCGAGCCCGGCCAGGAGGACCTCGAGACGATCGCCACCGGCTCCGCCTCCGCCGTGGCCGGCGGGTTCACCAGCATCTGCGCCATGCCCAACACCGACCCGGTGTGCGACAACCAGGGCGTGGTCGGCTTCGTGATCGCGCAGGCGCAGCGGGCCGCGAAGGCGCGCGTGTATCCCATCGGTGCGGTCACGCTGGGGCAGAAGGGCCAGCAGCTCGCGGAGTTCGGCGAGCTGGTCGGCGCGGGTGCCGTGGCCGTGAGCGACGACGGCAAGCCGGTCGCGACGGCGCACATGATGCGCACCGCGCTCGAGTACGCGAAGACGTTCGGCATTCCCGTGGCCGACCACTGCGAGGACATGTCGCTCGCCACGGGCGGCTCGATGCACGAGGGCATCGTCTCCACGCGCCTCGGGCTCAAGGGCATCCCCGCCGCGGCGGAGGAGATCATGGTGGCGCGCGACATCCTGCTCGCCGAGCTGACCGGCGGGCACGTGCACCTCTGCCACATGTCGACGCGCGGCTCGGTGGAGCTGATCCGCCGGGCGAAGGAGCGCGGTGTCCGGGTCACGGCCGAGGCGTGCCCGCACCACTTCTCGCTGACGCACGAGGCGTGCGTGGGCTACAACACGAACGCGAAGATGAACCCGCCGCTGCGCGAGGCGGAGGACGTCGAGGCGATCCGCGAGGGGCTCAGGGACGGCACCATCGACTGCGTCGCCACCGACCACGCGCCGCATCACTACGACGCCAAGGAGCGCGAGTTCGACGACGCGCCCAACGGCATCATCGGCCTCGAGACCGCCCTCGGCCTGTCGATCACCGAGCTGGTGGGCCGCGGCCTGCTGACGCTGCCGCAGCTGCTGCATCGCATGAGCACCGCGCCGGCGCGCATCTTCAACCTGCCCGGCGGCACGCTCGCCACCGGCGCGCCGGCCGACGTCGTCGTCATCGACCCTACGGTGAAGTGGACCGTAGCGCCGGAGACCTTCCGTTCGAAGAGCCGCAACACGCCCTTCGGGGGCCGCGAACTCACCGGTCGCGCCGAGCTGACCATCGTGCGCGGCCAGGTGGCGTTCCAGCGGACCACCTGACCGTGCGCACCCGCGACGCCGCCCGGGCCCTGGCCCTCACGGCGCGTCGCCTCTGGGAGGCGGGGCTCATCGCGGGGGCGGACGGCAACGTCTCGGTGCGGCTCGCGCCGGACCGGGTCCTCGTCACCCCGCGCGGCCTGCTCAAGTCGGAGCTCACCCCGAGCGACATGGTCGAGGTGGCCCTCGACGGTCGTCACCGGCGAGGGTTTCGGCGTGCCTCGAGCGAATTAGATTTGCATCTGCGGGTCTATCGACAGCGGCCGTCGTGCGGCGCGGTGGTGCACGCGCATCCGCCGACGGCCATCGGGTTCGCCGTGGCGGGCATCCCGCTCGACACCGACGTGCTGGCCGAGACGGTCATCCTGCTGGGCCCCGTGCCGATCGTGCGCTATGCGCAGACCGGCACCCCGGCGCTCGGCGACCTGGTGGAGCCGCTGGTGAAGGACCATCACGGCGTGCTGCTCGCCAACCACGGCGCCGTGACGTGGGGACCGGATCTCGCGATGGCGCGGATCCGGATGGAAAGCCTCGAACACGCTGCCCGGATACTGTTCACCGCCCGGCAACTCGGCCGGGTCCGTCGCCTGACTCGGCGGCAGGTGGCCGCCCTGGAGCTCCTCAGAGAGGGAAACCGCGATGTCTGACGTCGATACGCCCCTCGCCCAGGTGGACGAGCTCCTGCAGCAGCGGCAGAAGTACGAG
Organism: Gemmatimonadales bacterium; assembly: GCA_036276435.1. GTDB lineage: Bacteria > Gemmatimonadota > Gemmatimonadetes > Gemmatimonadales > GWC2-71-9 > JAGGAG01. Next base: position 6,260 of record DASUOW010000029.1, on the reverse strand, counting down.
CAGTGGCTGGCCAAGCTCGACCAGGCCGGCACCCGCGCCCCCGAATCGGTGCGGAACAAGGTGCGCGCCGACTACCAGGCGCGGCTCGAGGCGGTCGTGGCCGAGCTGGGCACCCACGTCGAGTCGATCGAGGCGGCCCTCGCCGGTCGGCGGGAGACCGTGGCGGGGCTCGATGCCCGGCGCTCCGATGTCGAGGAGCGGCTCGCCGAGGCCGAGGTGCGTCACGCCGTGGGCGAGTACACCGACGACGAGTGGTCCGCGGTAGCCTCCGAGGCGCAGGCGGTGCTGGACGACCTCGCCGGCCGGCTGGCGGGGGAGCAGGCGGAGATCGCCCGGTTGAACGAGGTGCAGCGGCTCGTGACCAAGCCGGCTGGGGCGCCGCCGCCCGCCGTCCCGGCCGCCGTCGCGCCGCCCGCGCCGGAGCCGGTGGCCGCCTCCCCCGAGCTGACCCTGATCACCGAGCCCGACCTCTCGAGCGAGAAGGCCGAGACGCCGGAGCCGTCCACGACACCGACCCCGCTGCGGCTGGTCGAGGACGAGGCGCCCTCGCTGGCCGCCGATGCCGGCGTGCAGCCCATTGGCGCCCCGAGGTTCGTGCCCAAGACGCCGATGCCGTCGCGGCCGGTGTCGCCCCGTCCCGCGGCTCCGGCCGACGAGCTGGCCTTCCTCAAGTCGGTCACGGGCGACGCGCCGCAGCGGAAGGTGATCCCGGTGCGGAAGCCGGGGGAGGGCGCGCCGGCGGCCGTGGAGACCCCGGCCGCCTCATCGGCGGACACCGGGGAGGCCACGTCCCGGAGCACGCAGCAGAAGACCCTCAAGTGCGGCGAGTGCGGGACGCTGAACCGCCCGACGGAGTGGTACTGCGAGCGGTGCGGCGCGGAGCTGGCGGCCCTCTAGGGCGGGCGGGGGTCGGAAACAGCGAGGGGCTCCGCATGCATGCGGAGCCCCTCGGCACATCCCGGGTCGGGCGCGTTACTTCGCGGCCTTCGCCTTGCTGAGCACCAGCTTGGTCAGCCGGCTCTTGGTGCGGTTGGCGGTGTTGCGGTGCACCAGGTTCTTCCGGCCGGCCCGGTCGATGATGCTGACGGCGGCGGCGTAGGCGTTCGCGGCTTCCTCAGCCGAGCCGGCCGTGCGGACCTTCTTGATGGCCGTGCGGAGCTGGCTGCGCTGCTGGGTGTTGCGCTCGTTGCGGGCCTTGGTCTGGCGCTGGGCCTTCTTGGCTGACTTGGTACGCGGCACGCTGATCCTCGGGGTCCTGGGTCACTACAATACTGGATTCAAGAGCCTCGATATATAAGGGCGAAGCGGCGCAAGGTCAAGCGGTGTCGCGGCTTTACAGGCGCGAGAGGCCCGGCGACATTTCGCTGTTTGCGCCATTTCCTCATTCGCCGGGATCCCGCTCTGGAAGCCGCACTCGCCGAATTCATCATCGCGTTCCCGGCCCTGATCTTCTCGCTGGTCGCGCACGAGTACGCCCATGCCGTCGCGGCGTGGCGGCAGGGGGACGACACGGCCTACATGCTCGGCCGCATCACCCTCAACCCGCTGCCGCACCTCGACCCGTTCATGAGCGTGCTGGTGCCGGCGCTGACGCTAATCGGTTCGGGCGGCACGTTCGTGTTTGGGGGTGCCAAGCCGGTGCCGGTGACGCCGCGGAAGTACCGCAACTACCGCCGGGGGGACATCATCGTCTCGCTGGCCGGGGTCACGGTGAACTTCGTCCTGAGCTTCGCGTTCGCCGCCCTCTTCGTGGCGATCGGCCTGCTCGGCCGGTCCATGCCGGACGCCATCGGCGTGCTCGACTCGGCGCAGCGCATGATGATGTGGGGCGTGTGGCTCAACCTGCTGCTCTGCTTCTTCAACCTGATCCCGATCCCGCCGCTCGACGGCTCGCACGTCCTGTATCACTTCCTCCCGCCGGCGTGGGGGCAGCGCTATCGCGACCTGCACCGGTTCGGGTTCCTGATCGTGATGCTCGTCATCTGGCTGGTGCCCGGCCTGCTCATGTGGCTGCTGACGCCGGCGCGCTTCGTGTTCCTCAACCTCGAGCACGTCATCGTCCCCTTCGCGCTGGGCGACGGCTGGAGGATCTTCGGCCGATGACGGCTGCCGACGTGCAGGTGAGCGGCCCGGGCCGCGACACCACCATGGCGCTGGGCGGCACGCCCGGGTTCGTGGTGCAGCTGGAGCAGTTCTCCGGGCCGCTCGACCTGCTGCTGCACCTGCTGCGCGAGCAGCGCATCGACATCGCCGACATCCCGATCGCGCGCATCGCCGACCAGTTCCTCCACTCCATCGGCCAGCTGGGGCTCAACCAGGCGGCGGACTACCTCGACATGGCGAGCCGGCTGGTGCGGCTCAAGGCGCAGCTGCTGCTGCCGCGCCATGGCGACGAGGAGGGCTGGGAGGACCCGCGCGCGGAACTGGTGCGGCGGTTGCTCGAGTATCAGCAGATCAAGGAGATCGCGCTGTGGCTCGGCAAGCAGGCCGAGCGGCGGTCGCTGCAGTACGACCGCGGCTACCTCCCGCCACCGCCCGCGCTGCCCGAGCCGCCGCTGACGCTCGACCTCGCCGACCTGATGGTGGCGGTGGAACGCGTGCTCGCCGGCATCCTGACGCCGGTGCTGCACAGCGTGGTGGCGCGCCCGCTCGACGTGGAAGGCGCCACGCTCCGCATCGAGGTGCTGCTGCAGGAGCGCAGCGAGATCACCTTCCGCGACGCCGTGGGACCGAACCCCACGATCGTCGACCTGCTCTCGACGCTGCTCGCGCTGCTCGAGCTCGCCAAGCGCGGCCTGCTCCGCGTGGCTCAGGACCAACCTTTCGCGCCCATGGTGATCCGACGTGACGCCCCTGGCCCAACTGATTGAGGCGGCGCTCTTCTCCGCCAGCCGGCCGCTGACGGTGGAGGAGCTGACCACGCTCGACCCCGACGCGGGGCACGCCGACGTGCGCACCGCGCTCGACCTGCTCAAGGAGCACTACGACTTCGCGCCGCACGGCGTCGAGCTCGTCGAGCTCGCCGGCGGCTACCAGATCCTGACGCGGCCGGCGTTCGCCGAGGCGATCGAGCGGGCCAACTTCACGCCGCGGGCGCCGCGCCTGACGGCCGCCGCGCTCGAGACGCTCGCCATCATCGCCTACCGACAGCCGGTGGGGCGCGCCGAGATCGAGGAGATCCGCGGCGTCTCGGCGGGCGGCGTGCTGCGGGCGCTGCAGGAACGCAGCCTGATCGAGGTGGTGGGCCGCGGCGAGGCGCTCGGCCGGCCGCTGCTGTACGGCACCACGCCATCGTTCCTCGAGCTCCTCGGCATGAACGACCTCGCGGACCTGCCGCGTGCGGACGAACTCACCATTGCACTCCGCCCGCACCCGGCGGTGTCCACCGGACCCGACGATGCCACGGCGTACGTCCCAGCGGAATCCTGACAGGAAGGGCGGCGCCAGGGGTGCCGCCCCGGCCGGCGCCCCCGGCGAGATGCGCCTCCAGCGCGCCCTCGCGCGCGCCGGCATCGCCTCGCGCCGCGCGGCGGAAGAGCTGATCCGGGAGGGCAAGGTGCGCGTGGACGGCAAGCCGGCCACGCTCGGCATGAAGGTGAACCCGTCGAAGCAGCGCATCACGGTGGGCGGCCGCACGGCGCACATCAAGGCGCGGCGCTGGCTCGCCTTCCACAAGCCGATGGGCGTCGTCACGACCGCCTCGGACGAGGAAGGGCGCCGCACGGTGTTCGACTTCATCCCCGACCACTCCGGGCTCACGTACGTGGGCCGGCTCGACGTCATGACGACGGGCCTGCTGCTCCTGACCACCGACGGCGAGGCCGTGCACCGCCTCACGCACCCGAAGTACCACGTGCCGCGGCGCTACACGGCGCTGGTGCACGGCCTGCCCACCGCCGAGGTGGAGGCGGTGCTCAACAAGCCCATCGCCATCGACGGCCGCGTGGTGAAGGCCGAGCAGGTGAAGGTCCGGTCGGGCAAGGACGGACGCAGCATCGTGGACGTCACCGTGGGCGAGGGACGCAACCGGATCGTGCGGCGCTGGTGCGAGGAGGTCGGGCTCAAGGTGGAACGCCTCGCCCGCGTCTCGTACGGCCCGGTGCGCCTCGGCGACCTCCCCGTGGGGACGTACCGTCCGCTGACGCCGGCGGAGGAGAAGACGCTCTACAAGGCCATCCGGCTCGAGCCGGACGGGGACTGAAACCGTTTCGCATCGCCTGCCGTCGAGACCACGGGGAACTCCATGACCGCTCCGTCACCAGCCACTGCCCGCCGTTCCGAGGCTTCCGCCGCCGACAGCGCCCGCCTGCGCGCGGTGCTCGACCAGGTGTCGAAGCGCATCGTGGGCCAGGACGCGATGATCGAGCGCCTGCTCATCGGGATGCTCACCGGCGGGCACATCCTGCTCGAGGGCGTGCCGGGCCTCGCCAAGACGCTCGCCGTGCGCACGCTGGCGCAGATCATCCACGCCAGCTTCTCCCGCATCCAGTTCACCCCCGACCTGCTGCCGGCCGACGTGATCGGCACCATGGTGTTCGATCCCAAGGCGCAGGAGTTCTACGTCAAGCAGGGCCCGCTCTTCGCGCAGATCATCCTGGCGGACGAGATCAACCGTGCGCCGGCGAAGGTGCAGGCCGCACTGCTCGAGGCGATGCAGGAGCGCCAGGTGACGATCGGCGGCACCACGTTCCCGCTCGAGGAGCCCTTCCTGGTGCTCGCCACGCAGAACCCGATCGAGAACGAGGGCACGTATCCACTGCCCGAGGCGCAGCTCGACCGCTTCATGCTCAAGGTCCACGTGGGCTATCCCACGCGCGAGGACGAGCGCGAGGTGCTGCTGCGCATGGGCGGCGGCCAGGAGATCCCCGTCGAGAAGGTGCTCGAGCCGAAGGAGATCCTCGCGTTCCGCAGCACCATCGCCGGGCTCTACCTGGACCAGAAGGTGGTGGACTACATCGTGGATCTCGTGCGCGCCACCCGCGAGCCGGCCACGGTGGGCCTCGCCGACCTCAAGCCGTTGATCGATTTCGGGGCCTCGCCGCGCGCCACCCTGGCGCTCGCGTCGGCGGCGCGGGCGCACGCCTTCCTCCGTGGCCGCGCGTACGTGATCCCGGAGGACGTGCGGGCCCTCGCGCCCGACGTGCTGCGCCACCGCATCGTGCTCACGTTCGAGGCCGAGGCCGAGAACGTGACGTCGGACGACGTGGTGACGCGGGTGCTGGGGGCCGTGAAGGTGCCGTGATCTCGCCCGACATCCTCAAGCAGGTGAAGGCCATCGAGCTGCGCACGCGCGGGCTCGTCACGGCGCTCTTCACCGGCGAGTACCGCTCCGTGTTCCGCGGGCAGGGGATGGAGTTCGCCGAGGTGCGCGCCTACGAGCCCGGCGACGACTTCCGCGCGATCGACTGGAACGTGTCGGCCCGCCTCGCGAGCCCGTTCGTCAAGACGTACACCGAGGAGCGCGAGCTCACCCTGCTGCTCGTCGTGGACCAGTCGGGCTCCACCCGCGTCGGCGACCCGGTGAGCAAGTCGGGCCTCGCCACCGAGGTGGCGGCGGTGCTCGCCCTTGCGGCGGCCTACCAGAACGACCGCGTCGGCGCCCTCGTCTTCACCGACCAGGTGGAGCACGTGGTGCCGCCGCGGAAGGGGCGCCGTCACGCGCTCCGCGTCATCCGCGACCTCGTGGCGTTCGAGCCCGCGAGCCGCGGCACCAACCTCGGCGCCAGCCTCACCTACGCCGCGCGCCTGCTGCGCCACAAGAGCATCGTGGTCATCCTCTCCGACTTCGTCGCGACCGACTGGGAGCGGCCGCTGCGGAGCCTCGCGTCGCGGCACGACGTCGTGGCGGTGACGGTGGACGACCCGCGCGAGCAGCAGCTGCCGCCGGTGGGCTGGGTGCTGCTGCAGGACGCCGAGAGCGGCCGCGAGGTGTTCGTCGACGCGGGCTCGGCGAAGGTGCGCGAGGCGGCGGCGCGCAAGGCGGCGGTGCGGAAGGCGGAGCGCGCGCGGGTGCTCGTGTCGTCCGGCGTCGATCATCTCGCGCTGACGGCGGGCCAGGACTACGCGCCGGTCCTGCATCGCGCGTTCGCCGCCCGCGCGAAGCGGATGCGCCGATGAGCGCCGTGGCGGTCGTGGCGCTGCTCGCCGCGCTGCAGCAGGCGCCGCCACAGGGGCCGACGGTGGGCGACACGATCTGGCTGTCGCGCATGGTCGGGATCCCGGCGGGCGCCGCGGTACGGCCGCAGCCGTGGAACCCGACC
>DASUOW010000028.1:0-2183 GCA_036276435.1 Gemmatimonadales bacterium | reverse complement strand
TGGGGAAGGGGATGCGGTCCTTCGCCTCGCCGATGCGGATGCCGTCGGCGTGGAAGCCGGCGAAGCGGGGGTCCTTCTCGAGCACGGCGAGCGTCTTCGCGTTCTCCGCCGTGGCCCAGTCGAGGGCCTTGGGGCCTTCGAGCTCCTCGAGCCAGAGGAAGGGGTCGGCGGCATCTGCCCTCGATTGTGCCGCAGCAGGTGACGGGGCAGCGGCGGCCAGCACCGCGAGGCAGATGACGGCAGGAAGTCGCGTGGTCACGTTCGATCTCCGGGAGGCTACGGCCAGGTTCCCGAATGTTCGCCGGGGCACCGCGGCCGCGTAAGGGGTGCTGTCATGTCGCGCATTGAGACACGACGCATGGTGCTTGAGGTTGGCCGTTCCGATGATGATCTTTCCGACTGCCGCACTGCATTGGCTGGCACCCTCCGTCGTCCCGAAGAGCTCCGGAGTCGTCGCATGGATCGCAGAACCTTCGTCTCGCATACCGGCCTCGCCGCCGGCGCGCTCTGGTTGCCGTCGGCGACCGCGTCGCGACGCCGCGACCCCGGCACCGACCGGAAGTCCCTCGCCGACGCCGCCCTGGGCGCGGCCCGCGAGGGCGGCGCGAGCTACGCCGACGTGCGCATCAGCCGCTACGTCACCCAGAACCTCAGTGGCCGCGAGCGCGCCATCCAGAACGTGTCGGGCGACGAGTCGTATGGCGCCGGCGTCCGCGTGCTGGTGGCGGGCGCCTGGGGCTTCGCCGCCACCGCCGACGTCACCACCGACGGCATCGTGGCCGCGGCGCGCGAGGCGGTGGCCGTGGCCCGCGCCAATGCCGCGCTGCAGGACGCGCCGGTGCAGCTGGCCCCCAACCGCGGGTACGGCGAGGTGACGTGGCGCACCCCGATGCGGCGGAACCCGTTCTCGATGCCGGTCAAGGAGAAGGTGGACTACCTGGTGTCGGTGGGTGACGCGGCCCTCGCCGCCGGCGCGAGCTTCGTCTCCTTCTCGCTCGACCAGGTGAACGACCGGAAGTACTTCGCCTCCACCGAAGGCAGCTACATCGACCAGGACCTCGTCCGCATCAACCCGTATTTCAACGTGACGGTGGTGGATCGCGAGAAGGGGTTCGCCGAGCGGCGCAGTCTCTCGAGCCCGGTGGGCATGGGGTGGGAGTACCTCGAGGGGCGGGAGCAGGATGGCGTCGTGACGCCGGCGGGCACTCTGGTGTGGGGTGCCGCGTACGACATGGTCGCCGATGCGCGCGCCGCCGCCCGCGAAGCGAAGCAGAAGCTCGCCGCGAAGAGCGTGGAACCGGGCACCTGGGACCTGGTGCTCGACCCGTCGCACCTCTGGCTCACGATCCACGAATCCGTCGGCCACCCGCTCGAGCTCGACCGCGTGCTCGGTTACGAGGCCAACTACGCGGGCACCAGCTTCGCCACGCTCGACAAGTGGAAGAGCCGCTCGTTCAAGTTCGGCAGCCCGCTCGTGGATTTCGTCGCCGACCGCACGCAGAAGCACTCGCTCGCGGCCGCCGGCTGGGACGACGACGGTGTCCGCACCGGCGAGTGGGACCTCGTGAAGGGCGGCGTGCTGGTGAGCTACCAGGCCACCCGCGACCAGGCGCACATCCTGGGCCTCACGCAGCCGCAGGGCTCGGCGTTCGCGCAGAGCTGGCGCGACGTGGCGTTCCAGCGGATGCCCAACGTCTCGCTCCGGCCGGGCAAGGGCTCGCTCACGCCGGTCCAGATGGTAGCGGGCGTCGAGCGCGGCATCCTCATCACCGGCGACGGCTCGTACTCCATCGACCAGCAGCGCTACAACTTCCAGTTCGGCGGCCAGCTGTTCCACGAGATCCGGGACGGCAAGGTGGTCGGCATGCTGAAGGACGTGGCGTACCAGGCCAACACCCAGGCGTTCTGGAACAAGGTCACCGGTATCTGCGGCCGGAAGGACTACCGGCTTGGCGGGTCGTTCTACGACGGGAAGGGGCAGCCGTCGCAGGTCAGTCCCGTCTCGCACGGCTGCGCCACCACGCGGGTCGACGGCGTCACGGTGCTCAACACGGCGCGGGGGACGGCATGAGCGCCATCGACATCACCGAGGCGGAGGCGCGCGCACTGCTGCAGCGCGCGCTGAAGCAGTCGCGCGCGGAGCACTGCGAGGTGTCGCTGCGCGCGTCGGCGCGCGGCAACGT
>DASUOW010000027.1:0-3908 GCA_036276435.1 Gemmatimonadales bacterium | reverse complement strand
CGGGCTGGGCGGGTCGCCGGCGAGGACGATGCGGCCGCCGTGGCGCGCCGGGTCGGGCTCCGGCACCGCGCTGCGCAGCGCGACGGTGTACGGATGCCTCGGGTCCGCGAGCACGGCGTCCACGGGCCCCGTCTCCACGATCCGGCCGAGGTACATGACGGCGATGCGCTGCGCGATCTGCCGGACCACCGCGAGGTCGTGCGCGATGAACAGGTAGGCGAACCCGCGCTGCCGCTGCAGGTCGGCGAGGAGGTTGAGCACCTGCGCCTGCACCGACACGTCGAGCGCGGACACCGGCTCGTCGCAGATGATGAGGGCGGGCTCCACCGCCAGCGCGCGCGCGATGCCGATGCGCTGCCGCTGCCCGCCGGAGAACTCGTGCGGGTAGCGGCTGGCGTAGCCGGCATCGAGGCCCACTTCGGCGAGCAGCGCCGCCACGCGCTGCGTCACGGCCGGCCCGGTGGCGAGCCGATGGATGCGGATGCCCTCCGCGATCGCGTCGCCCACCGTCATGCGCGGGTTGAGCGAGCCGTAGGGATCCTGGAAGATCATCTGCATCCGGCGGCGCATCACCCGGAGCGCCTCGGGCTGCAGCGAGAAGATCTCCGTGTCGTCGAGGGTGGCGCTGCCCGAGGTGGGCTCCTGCAGCCGCAGGATGGTGCGCCCCACGCTGCTCTTGCCGCAGCCCGATTCGCCCACGAGGCCGAGGGTCTCGCCGCGCGCGATCTCGAAGGAGACGCCGTCCACCGCGCGCACCGGCGGGGCCGCGGCCGTCAGGAAGCCGCCGGCGCGGTAGTGCTTCACGAGGTCCTTCACCACGAGCAACGGGGCCGTCATGCGGGCTGCTCCGCGTGGAGCCAGCAGCGCGCGAGCTGGCCGGGCCCGGCGGGCAGGAGCGGCGGCGGCTCGGCGCTCTTCTCGAAGCGGAACGTGCAGCGCGGCGCGAAGCGGCAGCCCGTGGGCCACTGGTCGGGTGGCGGCACCACGCCCGGAATCGGCGTCAGGCGACCGCGCTCGCCCTCGAGCTTCGGGATCGAGGCGAAGAGGCCCTGCGTGTACGGATGCGCCGGTGCCGCGAAGAGCTGCGCGGTGGGCGCGCTCTCCACGACCTGGCCCGCGTACATCACCGCGACGTGGTCCGCGCGGCCCGCGACCACGCCGAGATCGTGCGTGATGAGCAGCACCGCCATGCCCCGCTTCGCGCGGAGCTGGTCGAGCAGCTCGAGGATCTGCGCCTGCACGGTGACGTCGAGCGCCGTCGTCGGCTCGTCGGCGATGAGCAGCTCGGGCTCGGCGGCGAGCGCGATGGCGATCATCACGCGCTGGCGCATGCCGCCGCTCAGCTGGTGCGGGTACTCGTCGAGCCGGCGCTCGGGAGCGGGCATGCCCACCTCCTCGAGCAGCGCGAGCGCCCGGTCGCGCGCCTCGCGCGCCGTGACCTTCCGGTGCGCCCGCACCGCCTCGGCGATCTGCTCGCCGGCGGTGAAGACGGGGTTGAGGCTCGTCATCGGGTCCTGGAACACCATGCCGATGCGACCGCCGCGCACGGCGCGCATGCTGCGCTCGTCCAGGTCGGTGAGCACCTGCTCGCCGAGGCGCACCACGCTGCCGGGCTCGATGACACCGGGCGGGGGCACCAGGCGCAGCAGGGCGAGCGCCGTCAGGCTCTTGCCCGAGCCCGACTCGCCCACCACGGCGAGGGTGCGGCCGCGATCGAGGGTGAAGCTGACGCCGTCCACCGGGCGGATGGTGCCGCGGCCGGTGGGGAAGGCGACGCGCAGGTCGCGCACCTCGAGCAGTGGGGTCATGCGCTCCGGGGGTCGAGGGCCTCGCGCAGGGCGTCGCCGACGAGGTTCACGGCGAGGACGGCCAGCACGATGGCGAGGCCCGGAAAGATGCTCGTCCAGGGCGCCGTAGCGAAGACCGAGCGGGATTCCTGGATCATGCCGCCCAGGGACGGCGTGGGCGGCCGCACGCCGAGCCCGAGGAAGGAGAGGCCCGCCTCGAGCAGCATCACGTCGCCGATGCCGAGCGTCGCGGCCACGAGCACGGGGCCGGCCACGTTGGGCAGGAGGTGGCGGAACGCAATCCGCCACCGCCCCGAGCCAAGCGCCTCGGCGGCCCGCACGAATTCCTCGCGGTGCAGCCGCCGGGCCTCGCCGCGGACGAGCCGGCTGGTGCCGTACCATCCCGTGAGGCCGAGGAGCAGCACGAGCGCCGGCAGCGGGACCCGATCCCACACCGCGAGCGCGAGCAGCAGCACGAAGAGCCGCGGGATGGCGAGCAGCGCGTCGACGATGCGCATGAGCACGGCGTCGATCGCGCCGCCCCACGTGCCGGCGACGAGGCCGACCAGCGTGCCGAGCGTCACGGCCAGCAGCGCCGCGAGCACGCCGAGGAGCAGCGAGAGCCTCAGTCCCGAGGCCACGCGCGCCAGCACGTCACGGCTCAGCTGGTCGGTGCCGAGCAGATGGCCGTCGCCCGGCGGGCGCAAGGATTCCGTGAGGAGATCGCCCTGCACGGCCGGGTCGGGCAGCGCCATCGGCCCGAACACCGCGACGAGCGCGAGGGCGCCCAGAAGCAGGAGACCGGCGCGGCCGACGGGCTTCGCCCAGGCCATGCGCAGCGTGGCGCCAAGGGGCCCGGTCACGCGCGACGGAGCCGCGGGTCGAGCACCATGTGGGCGAGGTCGGTCACGAGCCCCCCGAGCACGACGGCGAAGGTGGCGAGCACCGACGTGGCCATGAGCAGCGGATAGTCGCGCGCCGAGGCCGCGCCCGCTGCGAGGCTGCCGATGCCCGGCCAGGCGAACACCTGCTCCACGAACACCGAGCCCACCACGATGATCGGCAGCCAGAGGCCGAACAGCGTCAGCACCGGGAAGAGCGCGTTGCGCCACGCGTGCCGCCAGACCACGACGCGCTCGGTGAGGCCGCGGGCCCGCGCCGCCTGCACGTAGGGCTGTGCCAGCGCCTCGATCATGGCGGTGCGCTGGTAGCGCATGGCGGCGGCCACGCTCACGAGCGCCAGCGTGACGACGGGCAGCACGAGGTGACGGGCCCAGTCCACGACGCGGGCGCCCGTCGCGGCATCGATGAGCGCGGGATCGCTCATGCCGGCCACGGGGAGCCAGCGAAGCTTCACGCCGAGCAGCAGCGCGAGCATCAGGCCGAGCCAGAAGGCCGGCATGGCATGCGCCGCGAGCGAGGCGACGGTGAGCGCGTGATCGGCGGTGCGGCCCCGCGCGCGGGCCTGCACCACGCCGAGCCAGAGACCCACGGTGAAGGTGACGAGGAGCGCGGAGCCGCCGAGGAGCAGCGTGGCGGGGAGTCGCTCGCGCACCAGCTGGCCCACGGGGCGACCGTACTGGTAGGAGGTGCCGAGGTCGCCGCGCAGCGCGCCCCGCACGAAGAGGGCGAACTGGCGGGCCGGCGGCTGGTCGAGGCCGTAGCGGGCGCGGAGCGCCTCCACCTGCTCGGGCGACATCATGCGCTCGTCGTCGAGCGAGGCGAGCGGGTCGCCGGGCACCAGTCGCATCACGAAGAACAGCAGCGCCAGCGCGAGGAGCGCCGTGAGGAGGGCCTGCCCGACACGGACCGCCAGCCAGCGCATCGTCAGCGCGTGCTGGAAGGACCGGACCAGGTCCAAACCATGCGCCAGAGCGACTCGGGGTGCAGGTCCACCTTGGAGTAGCGCTTCGGCAGCGGCAGCGCGTTCTCGCGCGAGAAGAGGACGGCGGCGGGATGGTCGTCGGCGAGCGTGGCGAGCAGCTGCTGCCACGTCTTCTTGGAGTCCGCCTCCGTCCGCGCGCGCGCGAAGAGGCTGTCCACGCGCGGATCGCAGAACCGTCCCGGGTTGGACTGCGGCGCGCCGCCGCACGTCCAGGAATTGAAGAGGCCGAACGGCGA
>DASUOW010000026.1:0-10337 GCA_036276435.1 Gemmatimonadales bacterium | reverse complement strand
GTGCCACGGGCCGTCCAGAGCACGGTCCGCGGCCAGTTGGCCAGCACCAGCCCCCGGTGCCCCTCAGCCGTCCACGTGGCCGCCAGGCGGCTGAATCGCGGGCCGTTCACGAGGGCGGTGAGCAGCCAGATGAGGGCCAGGAGGCCGAGTGCGAGCCACAGGAGCCCCGCGGGCGCGCCCGGCGGGGGCGCGGCCACCAGCCACAGCGCGCTGGCGGCCTCGAGCGCCATCCACGGCACCACCAGCACGCCGATCCGCCGGGCGTGTGCCGCCGCGTAGGCCGGCCACGCCGCCTCGCCCACCGCCGCGAAGAGCGGGTAGTGCACGAGCTGGATCGTGAAGATCAGCCCGATCAGCATGCCGGTGGTGGCGGTGTTCAGGAGGAGCGGGATCACCGCTTCAGCGGCTTGTACTTGATCCGGTGCGGCTCGTCGGGCCCGTGACCCACGCGCCGCTTGAAGTCGGCCGCGTACTCCTGGTAGTTGCCCTCGAACCAGACCACCTCGGAGTCGCCCTCGAAGGCGAGGATGTGCGTCGCCACGCGGTCGAGGAACCAGCGGTCGTGGGAGATGACCACGGCGCAGCCGGCGAAGCCCAGCAGCGCGTCCTCCAGGGCGCGGAGGGTGTCCACGTCGAGGTCGTTGGTGGGCTCGTCGAGCAGCAGCAGGTTGCCGCCGCCCTTGAGCAGCTTGGCCATGTGCACCCGGTTCCGCTCGCCGCCGGAGAGATCCTTCACCTTCTTCTGCTGGTCGGAGCCGCGGAAGTTGAAGCCGGCGCAGTAGGCGCGTGCGTTCACCTTGCGGGTGCCGAAGATCAGCTCGTCCTGGCCGCCCGAGATCTCCTCGTACACCGACTTCGTGCCGTCGAGCGACTCGCGGCTCTGGTCCACGTAGCCGATCTTGACCGTCTTGCCCACCACGAGCTCGCCGCTGTCGGGCGTCTCGGTGCCGTTGATCATGCGGAAGAGCGTCGTCTTGCCGGCGCCGTTGGGGCCGATGATGCCGACGATGCCGCCGCGCGGCAGCGAGAAGTTCAGGTTCTCGAACAGCAGCCGGTCCCCGAAGCCCTTGCTGACGCCCCGGGCCACCACCACCTCGTCGCCGAGGCGCTCCGGCACCGGGATGATGATCTCCGCCGAGCCCTCGACCATGCGCTCCGCCTCCGCGCGCATCTCCTCGTAGCGCTGCAGGCGGGCCTTGCTCTTGGCCTGGCGCGCCTTGGGGCTCGCGCGCACCCACTCGAGCTCGCGCTCGAGGGTCTTCTGGCGCGCGCTGGCCTGCTTCTCCTCCACCGCGAGGCGCTTGCCCTTCTGCTCCAGCCAGCTGGAGTAGTTGCCCTCGTACGGCATGCCCGCGCCGCGGTCGAGCTCGAGGATCCACTTCGCCACGTTGTCGAGGAAGTAGCGATCGTGCGTGATGGCGACGACGGTGCCCTTGAACTGCTCGAGGTACTTCTCCAGCCACGCCACGCTCTCGGCGTCGAGGTGGTTGGTGGGTTCGTCGAGCAGGAGCATGTCCGGCTCCGAGAGGAGCAGCCGGCACAGCGCCACGCGGCGCTTCTCGCCACCGGAGAGCTTCGTCACCTCGGCGTCGGCGGGCGGCAGGCGCAGCGCGTCCATCGCCAGGTCGAGCTTGTGGTCGAGCTCCCAGAGGCCGAGATGGTCGATCTGCTCCTGCAGGCGCCCCTGCTTGTCGAGCAGCTTGTTCATCTCGTCGTCGTCCATCGGCTCGGCGAACTTCATCGAGATCTCGTTGAAGTCGTCGAGCAGCTTGCGCAGGTGCGCCACGCCGTCCTCGACGTTGCCGCGCACGTCCTTCGCGGGGTCGAGCAGCGGCTCCTGCGGCAGGTAGCCGATCTTCGTCCCGGGCAGCGGACGCGCCTCGCCCTGGAACTCGTGGTCCACGCCCGCCATGATCCGCAGCAGGGTGGATTTGCCCGCGCCGTTCGCGCCCAGCACGCCGATCTTGGCGCCCGGGTAGAACGACAGGTAGATGCCCTTGAGGATCTCGCGGGAGGGGGGCACGACCTTTCTGAGGTCGCGCATCGTGAAGATGTATTCGCCGGCCATAGGGCGGCAAAGATAGCCGGGCGCGGCGACGACGGAAGCGGGGCGGGAGGGGAAATGCTGAAGGGCGCCCCGACGGGAGCGCCCTTGTTCAGCACCAGCGGACGGCCGGCTTCAGCTCAGCTGAGGTGCTTGTTCGCCAGCTTCGCGAGGTCGAACATCGTGACCTGGTTCTTCCCGCCGAAGAACGCCTTGAGCTTGTCGTCGGCGTTGATCGCGCGGCGGTTCTTCGCGTCCTGCAGGCCGTTCTTCTTGATGTAGATCCAGAGCTTCTTGATCACCTCGGTGCGCGGCAGCGCGCCCGCGCCGACGACGGCGGCGAGGACCGGGCTCGGGGTCATCGGGCGCGCGAACGCGGCGTTGACCTTCCGGGGCGCCTTCTTCTTCGCGGGCTTCTTCGCGACGGCCTTCTTCGCGGGCTTCTTCGCGGCGGCCTTCTTCACCGGCTTCTTCGCGGCGGCCTTCTTCACAGCCTTCTTCGCAGCCTTCTTCTTGGTGGCCATTCGTGGCTCCGTGAGAGGGAAAGGGGTGCTGCGGTGCAACGGGTACGGGACACAAAGTACCAAGTTGTCTCGGCGGCGCAATAGGGTTTTCCCTCGGAAAACCCGCGATTTCCCCTCGGAGCGCGCCTTCGCCCCCCTCGGATCCCCCTCGCAGGGAGCCTCTGGCGAGGTTGCGGTGTACGCTTCTGCTCGACGAAACGGACCCCCGTGAACCCTGGATTTCCCCTATGACGAACGTGTTGTCCGCCCTCGTGCTGCTGCTCGCCGCACCGCCCTGCGCCCCCGGGAACGGCGGCCTGGTGCTCCCCGACGGCCTCTGCGCCACCGTCGTCGCCGAGGGGCTCGAGGCGCCGCGACAACTCGTCGTCTCCCCGGAGGGGATCGTCTACGCCGCCCTCGGGAACGCCAAGGGCGCGCACGGCGTCATCGCGCTGCGCGACACCGACGGCGACGGCGTCGCCGACGAGCGGCACGCGTGGGGCGCGCCGGGCGCCAACGACGTGGAGCTGCGGGACGGCTGGCTCTACCTGGCCTACAAGGAGCGCGTGCTCCGCTGGCGGCTCGCCGAGGGCGGCATGCGTCCCGCCGGCGACGCCGAGACCGTCATCGGCGGCCTGCCCGGCGACCGGAGCCACGGCGCGAAGAGCATCCTCTTCGGGCGCGGCGACACGATGTTCGTGAACATCGGCGCGCCGTCGAACAGCTGCCAGGGCGAGGATCGCCTCTCGGGGAATCCGGGCCGGCTGCCGTGCCCCGAGCTCGAGACCCGCGCCGGCATCTGGGTCTTCTCCGCCTCACGCACGAACCAGACGCCCCGGGACGGCGCGCGCTACGCCACGGGACTGCGGAACGCGATGGGCCTCGGCATCGAGCCCGGCACGCAGGCGCTCTTCGCGCTGTCCCACGGGCGCGACCAGCTGGCGCAGAACTGGGGCTTCAGCGACGCCTACGGCGCCGAGAACCCGGGAGAGGAGCTCCTGCTGGTGACGAAGGGGAGCGATTTCGGCTGGCCCTACTGCTACTTCAGTCGCGAGCTGGGCACGAAGGTGCTGGCGCCGGAGTACGGCGGCGACGGGAAGAAGGTCGGTCGCTGCGAGGGCGTGCAGCCGGCGGCCACCACCTATCCGGGGCACTGGGCGCCCATGGCCATCGCCTTCGTGCGGAGTGACGCCCTGGGCGCCGACTACGCCGAGGGCGCGTTCATCGCCTTCCACGGCTCGTGGAATCGCGCGCCGCTGCCGCAGGCGGGCTACCGCGTGGTGTTCCAGCCCTTCCGCGGCGGCAAGCCGGCGGGCGAGGCGCGCACCGTGGCCACGGGCGCCGAGGGGGAAACGTCGTTGCGCGCCGCGGGGGTCGCATTGGGCCCCGACGGCGCGCTGTACATCTCGGCCGATCGCAACGGCCGGATCTGGCGGGTGACGCGGCGCTAGGTGGGGCTCAGTCCGCCGGCGAGGTGCGCAGCAGGTAGTCGAGCACGTCGCCGGCGCCGTAGTGCGAGCGGCCGCGCAGGAAGGTCTGGATGGTCACGAGGTCGTCGCCGCTGGTGAGCAGCGGTGGCTCCTCGATGCCGCCCTCGCGCACCTGCGGCAGGCCGATGTTCGCCATCAGCGCATTGCAGAGGCAGCGGCGCCCCGTCGTCTCCTCGGTCGCGCCGCCCTTCTTCACGTACTGGTCCACCGGCTCCGCCGAACAGCGGTAGTCCACCTTGCCCGCGGCCGTCTTGTAGGCGACGCGCAGGTAGCCCAGGTCGCAGATGCGCTTGCGCTTCTCGAAGTCGGCCACGTTGCCGCCCCAGTCCACCACCTTGAACGGAAAGCCGGTGGGCGAGGCGTTGGGGTCGGTGTACACGGTCACGTCCCCCTTGAGCGCGTGCTCGAGCACCGAGCGCTTGTACGACTCGGCGAGGCCCGACTCGTCGCAGTACGCGAACAGCGTCCCCACCTGGATGCCGACGGCGCCGGCGGCGAGCGCGGCGTCCAGTCCCTCGGGCGACCCCGAGCCACCCGCGATCCAGAACGGGAGGCCCAGCTCGGCCAGCTTGACGAAGTCCACCACGTCGCGTTCGCCGTAGACCGGCTCGCCGATCTCGTTGTACGTGGCCGCGCCGCGCGGCGGCGCGTTGTGGCCGCCGGCCGTGGGACCCTCGACGATGAAGCCGTCGACGCGGCCGCTCGCCTTGCGCGCCAGCATGGTGCCGAGCGAATTGCTGGCGATGATGGCGAGGAATTTCGGGCGCTTGAGCCTCGGGGGAGGCCCCTCCCAGTACTCCTGCGGGTCGAGGGCGAACACCTCCGCCTCGCCCGAGCCGAGGTTCTCCACGTCGAGCCGCATGCTGGTGGCCCGGCCTTCGGACATCGCGTCGAGCGCGCCGGGCACCTCGCGGGGGATCCCCGCGCCCATCAGGATGAAGTCCGCGTCGGCCAGCATGGCACCGTACAGCAGTGCCAGGTTGGGCAACTGGATCTTCGTGAGCAGGTTGACGCCCACGGGGTTGCCGTGGCCTTCCTTCGCCAGCCACACCTCGGCGAACATCGCCAGCATCGTGGTCTGCTGGCGCAGCGTGCTGACGACCTGCTTGTACATCGACAGCTCTTTGTACTTCTCGCCCGGCGCACGACCTTCGGGACGGAACCAGCGCGCGAGCACCTGGTCGGCCACGCCCGGCATCGGGAACGCCGCCATGGCGCGGCGCATGTGTCCGCCCGGATCGCCATCCTGGAGACGCCGTACGAATACGGAGTCGATCGCCGTGCCCGACACCACACCCAGCTGGCCGCGGCTCGACACGGCATGCGCCAGGCGCCAGTCGGAGACGGCGATGCCCATGCCGCCCTGGATGATGCGAGGGAGAGTGGAGTCGTTCATGGGCGGTCAATGTGCCGGGGTGACCCGGCTGCCGCAAGCATGCCCGGAGGGACATCCCCTTGCGGCACGGCAGGCGCATGCACTAGTTGCATCGGTCATCCTCAAGGACACCATGCGCATGCGCGTCGCCGCACTCACGCTCGCCCTCGGACTCGCGGCCTGTGGCCTCGTGAAGGCCCAGGCCCCGCTCGAGGTGGGAACCAAGGCACCGGACTTCACGCTGCCCGCCGCGACCGCGGACGGGGTGGTGAAGCCGGTGCACCTCGCCGACCTCCGGGGACGCACCGTCGTCCTCGCCTTCTTCTACAAGGCACGGACCGGTGGGTGAACGGCGCAAATGAACGCGTACCGTGATCAGTACGCGCAGCTCTTCAACAACGGCAAGGACGTCACGCTGCTGGCCATCAGCACCGATGCCGTGGGCGATCTCGCCTCCTGGGCGAAGGATGCCAAGTACCCCTTCACCTTCCTGAGCGACACGGGCGGGCAGGTGGGCAGGATGTACGGTGCGTTCAATCCGGCCTTCAAGCTGGACAACCGCACGCTGTACGTCATCGGACCGGACGGCACCATCGTCCACCGCGCGGCGCCGTTCCGCGAGGTCGATCCGACCGCGTACACCGACCTCGGCGCCGCGGTGGCGAAGGCGCGCGGCGGGAAGTAGGTCAGGCGGCGTCGGACGGGCCGGGGCGGTGGAAGTAGCGCTCGAAGTACACCGCCCCGTCCGCCGGCCCCGGCGGCAGCTTGGGCCGCCGCTGCTCGCGGAGCTTGTACGCCGCGTAGCTGCCGATGGCCAGCACGACGGTGACGATGAACGCCACCAGGATCACGACCGACAGCAGGGTGTTGAGACTCATCCGGTTCTCCTAGAGCCGCCCGGCGCGCTCGAGCTTGCCCCAGCTCATCCGCACGCCCAGGAACTCCTCCACGGTCGCCATGAGCTTGGCGACGTCGATGATGTTGATGAACACGAAGCGATAGACCACCGCATAGAGCACCAGCGACAGCTCCTCCTCCTCCATCGCCACGGTGTACACCGCGGCCACCACGTCCAGCATCGTCAGCAGCAGCCACCAGAACAGCACCATCTCGCCCGCGCCCGACCGGATCGCCAGCACGGCGAACAGCCCGTTGCCCAGGATGTTCACCGCCGGCCACACGATGCCCTCGAAGAACATCAGGTTCACCGAGAGCCACACGCCGAAGCCGTGGCGCGGCAGGACCAGGAAGCTCGCCCGCTTGCGGAGCGCCTGCAGGATGCCCCGCGTCCAGCGGTAGCGCTGCTTGAGCAGGTCGAGCAGCTGCTCCGGCGCCTCCGTCCACGCGATCGCGCGATCCTCGTACGCGATGTGCCACCCGGCCGTGAGCAGCTTCAGCGTCAGGTCCGCGTCCTCGGCGTACGTGTCGGTGTCGTAGCCGCCGACGGCGAGCAGCACGTCGCGCCGGAAGATGCCGATGGGGCCGGGGATGATGTTCACCGCCCGCAGGAAGCCCTGCGCGCGCCGCGCCATGTTGAGGCCCTCGATGTACTCGAGCGCCTGCAGCTTCGTCCACAGGTTGCGGCGGTTGGTCACCTTCACGTTGCCCGCCACCGCGCCCACGCGCGGGTCGCCGAAGTGGCGCATCGCGGCGCGGAGCGTGTCCCGGGTGAGCCGGCTGTCGCCGTCCATCGCGAGGATGTAGTCGTGGCGCGCCAGCGCGATGCCGGTGTTGAGCGCGCTCGCCTTGCCGCCGTTGCCCTTGCTCACCAGGCGCACCGTCACGTCGCCGTGCCGGCCCTCGAGGGGGGCCACCGCCTCGCGCGTGTCGTCGGTGGAGCCGTCGTCGATGACGAGCACCTCGAACATCGGGTAGTCGAGCTCGAGCAGGCTCTCGATGGCGCGCGCGATCACCGCGCCCTCGTTGTAGCAGGGCACGAGGATCGTCACCGGCGGCAGCCAGGTGCCCTCGGGCGTGGGGTCGGCCACGCGCGCCTCGAGGTGGTGCAGGTACCCGAGCCACATGAGCGACAGGTAGCGCGCCACCAGCAGCACGAGGAACACGAGCAGCAGGCTCACCGCGACGAAGAGCGCCCAGTCGTCCTTCACCACCGGGATCATCGCCAGCAGGCGCGCGATGCCGATGGCCGCCGCCGTGAGCGTCGTCAGGCCCACGGCCAGCGCGAGGGTGTACCGCACGCTCTTCGCGTTCACCAGCGATACCTCGCGTGGAGGGTGGTGCTGAGCGAGCGGTAGTCGCCCGAGCGGTCGGTGCCGAAGGCGGCCCATGCGCCGAGGTCCCAGCGCAGCGTCTGCCAGCCGGCCTCCGCCGTGGCGGACCACTGGAACGCCGAGCTGCTCACGCGGCCGCCCGGCAGCCGCTCCTCGTACCACGCGTTGCCCACCAGGCCCTGTCCGGCGACGTACCAGCCGTCGGCCCACCGGCGCCGGTACTCGAGCCCGAGGCTGTGCAGCGTGTAGTACGTGGGCGACCAGTACGTGTCGGACGAATCGGCGAAGGCGAGCAGGCCGCCCGCGTACAGCACCGACAGCGAGGGTACCACGCCCACGCGCACCGCAGCCTGGATGCCCGAGCGCAGGTTGTCGTCGGAGAGGCCGAGCACCTCGCCGCGCGACCACAGCTCCACGCGGCTGGACAGCGGCACGTTCACCGTGAGCCCGCCGAGGAGGCCCGTCACCGCCGTCGCGGGCTCCGGGCCGGTGACGAGGGTGCGGCTCGAGCGGAGGGTCTCGTACGCGGGGATGCGGGCGCCCTCGACGATCCAGCGCCCGCCGCCGAGCGGTCCCTCGAGCGAGAGTGACCCGGTGACGATGTCCCGGACGCCGCTGAACGTCAGCAGGCCCACGCGTCCGGCCGCCCGCAGCCGGCCCCAGCGCTGCGACACGCCGACGTCGCCGCCCACGCCCCACAGGTCGTCGGCCAGGTTCGCGTTGGCCGAGTCGCGGTCGAGCCGGCGCACCTCGGCGCCCGCGCTCACCACCGTGCGGCGCTCGATGCCGAGCGTGATGCCCGCGACGACGCGACCCACCTGGCTGCCGAAGTCCTCGTTGTCGCTGAGCGTGCGGACGGTGACGCCGAGTCCTTCATCGGGATCCCATGGGAGGTCGCGATAGCGGGTGCGGTGCAGCTCGGCGAGCCCCGCCTGCAGCGCCTCCGAGTTCGGGTCCTGCAGCAGGCCCAGCGTGTAGGCCGAGCGGGCCGGCGCGCGCTGCCCCTGCCAGCGATGGAGATCGCCCAGCAGCGCGTACGCCTCGGCGTTCGGGCTCATGGCGATCGAGGCGTTCGCATCGGCCATCGCGCCGGTCGGGTCGCCGGTCCAGGAGCGCAGGCGCGCCCGCTCGAGATGGAGCGCGGCCGTGGGCGCGGCGTCGATCAGCGTGTCGAGCTGCGTGATCGCGCCGGCCCGGTCGCCGGACCAGGCGAGGGCCTCGCGATAGCGACGGCGGAGCGCGGTGTCGGCAGGGGCGAGTGCCATGGCGCCGCCCAGCAGGCGCGCCGTGGCGACCGAGTCGGGGATTCCCGCCGCGACGCCCGCCGCCTCGGCGTAGCGATCGGCACTCGGTGCCGCCGCCAGCAGGCGGTCGTATTCGAGCAGGGCTTCGCGGGCGCGGCCCTCGCGCACGAGCGCTCGTGCAAGCGCCAGGCGTGCGAGCGTATCGGTCGGGCTCGCGGTGAGCCACTCGCGGGCCTCGGCGCTGGTGGGCTCGACCTGTCGGCGCAGCTGCTCGCGCAGGGCGGCGAGCCCACCGTCCGGATCGTCGCCGGCGACGCGCAGCACCTCCAGCGCCTCGCGCGGGCGGCCGTCCCAGGCCAGCGCGCGTGCGGCCCCGAGACGCCACTCGGCGCGCGACGGGTCGCGCTGCAGCAGCTCACCGTAGCGCTGGGCCGCGCGGGCGTTCTCGCCGTTGGCGAGCAGCGCCGCGGCGTACTCCGACAGCTCCTCGGTCGAGCCGCCGCCCGCCAGCAACTGCTCGTACGCCTGCCAAGCGCCGGCGCGATCGCCGGTGCGCAGGCGCAGGCGCGCCGACTCGAGCCGCACGTCCCGATCGTCGGGGTGCGACGCGAGCCAGCGATCGAGCAGCTGCAGCGCCTCCGCGTCACGGCCGGCCTGCGTGAGCAGATAGACCGAATCCCGCATCGCCTGCCGTGGCTCGGGGCGCCAGGGCGCGGGCCGCGGCGGCGTCGGGATGGGAGCCGCCGACACCTCGGGCTCCGGCGCGGATGCGGAATCGACCACGGGAGCCGGGGTGCTGTCGCGCGGCGGGACCGCGACGGTCACCTCGGGGGCGGGTTCAGGGGCCACCGGGGCCGGCAGCACGCGCGAGCCGTCCGCCTCCGTGATGGAGTCGAACGCCAGGTACGCCGCGCCGCCGAGTCCGGCCAGGATGCCCGCGAGGGCGGCCCCGTACCGCCAGGTGGCCATGGGTCAGGCGCTTCGCAGGTTGTAGCGTGCGCGGATGCGTTCCTCGTCCGCGGGGAAGCCGGAGGCCTCGATGGCGAGCCCGCCCTGGTGCCCGGCGGCCCACTTCTCGCGCAGCCGCGCCTCGAGCCCCTCGAGCTCCTTGGGCCGCGCACCGTCGGCGAACAGCACCACGCCGTCGGGCGCATAGCCCACGAGGTCGCCGCTGTCGATGCGGCTCGTCTCGAGCGCCAGCGCCGCCACGGCGGCGATGTCGCCGTCCTCGGGGCACAGGTGCAGCAGCGTGAAGAAGGGCGCCTGCGCCAGCGCGAGGTACGATGCGACGGCCGTCGAGAACCGCTCGGCGCTGAGCACCTCGTAGCGGCCCGCGGCGTCCTGCGGCTGCGCGATGAGGGGGCGCTCGGACTCCGATTCGACGCGCGCGGTGGAGCGCCCGCGCCGCGTGATCGACTGCATCCGCGTCACGAACTCGTTGTGCTGCGTG
>DASUOW010000025.1:0-12516 GCA_036276435.1 Gemmatimonadales bacterium | reverse complement strand
TGCGCGAACCGCGCCTCGAGGCGCGCACGGTAATCCGCCCACCACGCACGGTCGAGCACCTCCACCATCACTTCGTAGACCACCACGTCGTCGCGCACCGTGCGGCCGGGCTCCTCTTCCCAGAGTCCGGCCGCGGGCGCGCGGGTATAGGCCGTCACGCCACCGAACTGCGCGGTGAGCTCGCGGACGACGTGGTCGTAGTGGGCGCGCGGGAAGGCGGTTCCCTGGGCGTCGCAGAGGGGCAGGAGGAGCTGGATGAGATGCATCGACGAAGGACTACTTGGCCCTGAGGTTCCGGTTCGGGAACATGAAGCTGAGCACCACCATGTTCTCCAGGCTCCGCGCCAGCCCGTCGATGCCGGGGAAGAGCGTGGTGTGCGTCACGTTCATGCGCGCCAGCTCGCCCAGCGCGCTCTCGAGCAGGTCACCGACGCAGTGGATCACGATGCGGCGCACGTTGCCGCACACCTGCGCCGGCGTGTCCATGCGCTGCAGCACCGTCTCGAAGTCCACCGACAGGTCGAGCGGCGCCAGCAGCACGCCCTGCTGGATGGCGAGGCGCGCGTCGAGGTAGAACGGGTTCATCGGCACCGCGACCTGCGTGCGGGTCGCGAACAGCTGCCGCACCGTGGGCCCCGTCTTGCCGCCCCACGGATCCTCCTGGAAGGCGTCCCACGCCGGCCGCGGCAGCAGCTCCGCGGCGCGCGCCACGCACCAGTTGTGGTCGATGGCCCACATCGAGCACGACTCGCCGTGCGCCACGCCGTCGAGCGCGAAGAAGAGCGCCACGTAGGGCGAATAGCTCAGGTCGAGGAGGCGCACCGGCGCGCCGTGATGGCGCATCAGCGCCAGCCAGCGCAGCGTGTCGTCCTCGGCCGGGACGTCGGCGGTGTAGCGGTGGTAGTGCCGGCGGAACTCGCGCAGCAGCAGCCGCTCGAATTCCTCCTGCCGCTCGATGGGCAGCTCGAAGCGGTTGAGCGCGCGCTCGAGGCTGGTGCGGAGCGTCGCGGCGGTACCGGGCTGGCCGCGGTACATCCACAGCCGGCCCCGCTCGCCCGAGAAGCGCTGCTGCAGCGACATGAACTCCGGCCAGGAGCGGACCTCGAAGGTGTCGACGCTGCCGGCCAGCGAGCCTGTGGTCACTTCGGTGCCCTCCACATGAGCCAGTTCCGCACACCCATCACCTCGATCTCCTTCATCACCTCGAACCCGAAATGCCGGTAGAAGTCGACGTTGCCCTGCCGGTCCGTTTCCGCGTAGCCCGCCGTCTTCGTGCGGTCCACCTCCGTGCAGAAGCGCTCCATGAGCCGGCCGCCGATGCGGATCCCCCGCGAGTCCGGGTCCACCCCCACCGGGCCCAGGTGGAGGTGCGGCACGTTGGCCGGGTCGTGACGCGCCCAGAGCCCGAACCACGACGCCAGCCGGACCGACGCCGCCAGTCCGAAGGCGCGCAGCATGAACGGCGCGAGCAGCAGCTTCTCCGACGTGCGCACCTGGCAGTCCGTCGAGCGCGACCAGTGGATGGCACCCACGATGCGGTTGCCGTCGAACGCGATGAGCGTCGGCCCGCGCAGTGTCCGCAGCAGGCGCCGGAAGAAGCTGCGGTTCCGCGACTCCCCGTCCTCGCCGAAGGTGGCGACGTGCAGCGGGTTGGTCAGGTACGCGCGCGCCAGCATGTCCGCCGTCTCGTCGATCCGATCCGCGATGAGCGGTTCCAGGTGCACGGAGTCCATGCTCCGTGCTACCCCGGACCGGCGCCTAGCGCGGCGCGGGCTGCCGCTTGAGCACGAGGTTGAAGAAGACCGGATCGAACCGCACGGCGGTGACTTCTCCGCCCTCCCGGAGGAAGGTGAACCGGACGTTGCCGACCGGCGCCCCGGGCGCGTCGAAGGTGTCGACGCCGGCGAAGGTCATCGCGACGCCCGGCCGGGGCCCCATCCGCACCTGCAGGCCGGTGCGCGCCGCATCCGGCTCGATGGTGACGGCCATGGCGTCGGCCTCCGGGCCCGCGCGATACTCGCCCGCGTAGTCGGACACGGACCCGCGCAGCGGCGTGGCGCGCCGGGCCGGCGTGCCGAAGAGCGCCTGGCCGATGGCGTGCGCGATGGCGTGCGGCCGCACCGGACCGAGGGTGTTGAGCAGCACCGCGATCGTCACCTCGCCGTCGGGATACCACTGCAGCTCGCTCGTGAAGCCGTTGATGTCGCCGCCGTGGTGCACGGTGCGGCGGCCGTGCAGCGAGTCCACCGCGACGCCCTTGGCGTAGCGGAGCCGGGTGCCGTCGTTGAGGCTCCCGGGCGTGACGAGCTCGCGGTAGCTGCGCTCCGACAGGAGCTTCACGCCGTGCAGGGCGCGATTCCACGCCACCAGGTCGCCGGCGGTGGAGCAGAGCGACCCGGCGGCGAACGGCCACGTGTGCACGAGGTAGCCCGCCCGCACGAGACCCTTGGGTCCCATGTCGTAGCCGTGCGCGCGCCGCTTCACGACGGCGTTCTCGCTGCAGTAGCGTGAATCGACCATGCCGGCGGGCTCGAACAGCTTCTGCTGAACGTACTCCGCGTACGTGAGGCCGCTCGCCTTCTCGATGAGCAGGCCGAGGAGGAAGTAGGCGGAGTTGTTGTAGGACAGCTGCGCGCCCGGCGCGAACGTGGGCGGCTGGCCGCTGAAGAAGGCCACCACCGAGTCCGGCGGCAGCGCGCGCACCGAGAGCGCCTCGAACCCGGGCAGGTCGGTGTAGCTGGCGATGCCCGAGGTGTGGTCGAGGAGGTGCCGCACCGTGATGCGCTGGCCGCGCACCGGGTAGTCGGGGAAGTGCGTCGTGAGCTCGTCGTCGAGCGAGAGCTTGCCCTGCTCGGCGAGCTGCAGGATGGCGACGGCCGTGAACTGCTTGGTGATCGAGCCGATCTCGTAGATCGCGGCCGCCGGCGTCGGGACGTCGAGCTCCAGGTCGGCAGCGCCGTAGCCCTTGAGCACCAGCGTGTCCCGACCCCGCACGACCGCCACCGTCATGCCGGCCGCCTGGCCCGTGGCGAGCGCCGCGGCGACGACGGAATCGGTGACGGCCTCCACGCGGGCGCGGTCAGGGCGCTGGGCGGCGAGGGGCGAGAGGGTCACGGCGCCTGTCGCGGCGCCGAGCATCGTGCGGCGGATCCATCGCATCGGCGGGGCTCCAGTGACGCCGGACACCGGAATCTACCGGGGCGTCACCCCGCCGGCTGCTGCGCTCCTGCCTCGGGGCTGTCCCGACGCACGGGACGGACGCCGGTGTTCGATGTCGTCGGCCTGAACGTGCGCCCCGGCGTCAGCGCAACCCGACCCTCGTGGATCACGTGTCGCTCCTTCGTCAGCAGCTCGGCCTGGGTGCGGCCGAGGCCGTCGGGGCGGGTGCGGGGCAGGGTGCCGTCGTTCGCGACGACGCGATGCCAGGGAAGTCCGTCGCGGGTTCCGTCGTCGCACCGCGAGAGGATGTAGGCCACGTGACGCGGCATCACGTCGAGGAACTCCCCGATCGCGGCGAAGGTGGCGACCCGGCCGCGGGGAATGGCCGCCGTCACCGCGAGCACCTGCTCCTGGATGCGGATGAACGCGCTGGACTTCGGCATGCGGCGGGCTAGAACACCTCCGAGCGCAGCGGCCCCGCGAAGTCGGCGAGGGGGAGGTCGAGGGCGCAGTTGAGCACGTTCGTCGCCACCATGAGCGCGCCGAAGGTGGCCAGCGCCACGAGCTGGGGCGCGCTGAACCAGTTCGCCACCTCGGCGTGCAGCGCGGGCGGCACGCCGTAGGGGTCCGCGCCCAGCTGCTGGCCCCAGCGCACCACCGCGGCCTCGCGCGCGTCGGTGGGCAGGGCATCGGGGTCATCGCCCTGCTGCTCGAGCAGCCGGCGGAAGAAGGCGGCGCACGTCGGCGAACCGGTGCCGGCGCTGATCGCGTGCGCGAAGCGCGTCGCGAGCCGGTCACCCAGGATGGGGCGGACGGTGGTGCGCAACTCGTACCACGTGACGATGGCCTGGAACGCGGGCAGCGTCGTCGGCTCGGCGAGCCCGGCGAGGTCGCGGGACAGGGTGAAGCTCAAGCGTGCCTCCTGGCAAATGAAACGCCCGCGAGGCTGGTCGCGGGCGGGACTTCTCGAAACCGAGACTGTGCGCGCCTACGCGACCGATATCTCTCCGCGGAGATTGCGGCGATTCAGCAGACAGGCATTCGTGGCGCGCGGCATCATGGACGAAGGATTACCGGGTTTCGCCGCGAGCGTCAACGGCGTCGCGCAACGCTTCCGTCACGATGCGGCGCACGGCCGGGTGGTCCATGAGGAAGGTGTGGGCCGCCGGGACCTCCACCACCGGCACGCCCTCGCACGGCAGCGTCTCGCTGCGCGCCACGATGCCGTCGTTGGGCTCGTCGCCGAACGGGCTCCAGCGGCCGCCGAGTCCGCGCACGCCCGCCACGATGGTCCCGGGCACCGGCAGGGCCGGCAACTCGGCGAAGAAGGCCGGACGCGCCAGCACCTGGCCGGCCTCGCCGAGGGCGACACGGTAGGGCCAGAAGCGCTGCAGCCGGCGCGCCAGCCGGGGCGACTGATTGGGCGTGCCGAGCATGACGAGCCGGACGGGCAGCGGGAGGCCGGCCGGCCAGTCCGAGAGCGCCGACCGGACGAGGAGCCCTCCCAGCGAGTGACCGACGGCGGCGTACGGGATGCCGGTCGCGGCGGCGGCCTCGAGCCGGCGGCGCACCCGGGCCCGGATGGCGTCGAAGCGCTCGACGGCGGCGACATAGCCCACGAACGACGGCCGGTGGCCCGCCGCGCGCAGGGTTCGCGAGAGGCCCCAGAGCGAGGCGGGCGTGCGGCCGAGGCCGTGGACGAGCAGGACCTGCATGCCTGAAACACTATACGGCTCGACACCGCCCGTCACCGCCGTCACATTGGAGCATCTCCCCAACAAGGGCCCCCACGCATGAATGGCCGCGGCATCTACGACACCGGCCTCGACCCGAACGACGCCAACTTCGTCCCGCTGACCCCGCTGACGTTCCTCGACTGGGCGGCCTCGGTGTGCCCCGAGCGGGTCTCGACGATCCACGGCGCGCGGCGCATCACCTGGCGCGAGACGTACGCGCGCTGCCGCCGGCTGGCGTCGGCGCTCGAGCGGATCGGCATCGGCCGCGGCGACACGGTGGCCGCGATGCTGCTCAACACGCCGGAGATGTTCGAGTGCCAGTTCGGCGTGCCGATGAGCGGTGCCGTGCTCAACACCCTCAACGTGCGGCTCGACGCGCCCACGCTCGCCTTCATGCTCGATCACGGCGAGGCGAAGGTGCTCGTCACCGATCGCGAGTTCTCCGATGTCATCGCCACGGCGCTCCGGCTCTGTTCCTCGCCGCCGTTCGTGATCGACGTGGACGACACCGAGTACGACGGGCCCGGCACGCGCCTGGGTGAGCTGGACTACGAGACGTTCCTCGCCACCGGCGAGCCCGACCACGAGTGGCCGTGGCCCGAGGACGAGTGGGACGCCATCGCGCTCAACTACACCTCCGGCACCACCGGCAACCCGAAGGGCGTCGTCTACCATCACCGCGGCGCGCACCTCGCGGCCCTCGGCACCATCCTGGCCTGGAGCGTGCCGCGCTACGCCACGTTCCTCTGGACCGCGCCGATGTTCCACTGCAACGGGTGGTGCTTCCCGTGGGCGCTCGCGGCGCTGGCGGGCACGGGCGTGTGCATCCGCAAGGTCGACGCGGCCACGGTGCTCGGGCTCATCCGCGAGCACAAGGTGACGCACTTCGGCGGCGCGCCCATCGTGCACAACATGCTGCTGAACGCGCCGGACGCGGAGTGGGAGGGCATCACGCACCGGGTGAAGGGCTACATCGCGGGCGCGGCACCGCCGGCCTCGACCATCGAGGCGATGGAGCGCCGCGGCGTCGAGATCACCCACGTGTACGGCCTCACCGAGGTGTACGGGCCGGCCACGGTGTGCGTGAAGCAGGAGGCGTGGGACGCGCTCGATGCGCGCGAGCGCGCCATCCGCAACGGCCGGCAGGGCATGCGCTTCGTGACGGAGGAGGAGGTGCGGGTGCTCGATCCCGACACGATGGATCCCGTGCCCGCCGACGGCGAGACGATGGGCGAGATCATGTTCCGCGGCAACATCACCATGAAGGGCTACCTCAAGAACACCAAGGCCACCGAGGAGGCGTTCCGCGGCGGCTGGTTCCACTCCGGCGACCTCGCCGTGCTGCACCCCGACGGCTACTTCAAGGTGAAGGACCGGGGCAAGGACATCATCATCTCCGGCGGCGAGAACATCTCGTCGCTCGAGGTGGAGGACGCGCTCTACCGCCATCCGTCGGTGTTCGCGGCGGCCGTGGTGGCGCAGCCCGATCCCAAGTGGGGCGAGTCGCCGTGCGCCTTCATCGAGCTCAAGCCCGGCCACGAGGCGACGGAGCAGGAGATCATCGAGCACTGCCGCGCCAACCTGGCGCACTACAAGGCGCCCCGGCGGGTGGTGTTCGGCATGCTGCCCAAGACGAGCACGGGCAAGATCCAGAAGTACGTGCTGCGCGAACGGGCGCACTCCTCGGAGGCGATCGTATGAGCGACACCCCCTACGTCCTGCGGCGCGACGACGGTCCCGTCGCCACCCTCACGCTCAACCGTGGCGAGCGCTTCAATCCGCTCTCGCTCGCCATGATCGAGGCACTGAGCGAGGAGGTCGACCGCCTCGCCACCGACCGCGACGTGCGCGTCGTGGTGCTGGCGGCCGCGGGACGCGGCTTCTGCGCGGGGCACGACCTCAAGGAGATGCGCGCCAATGCCGGCAGCGAGGCGTGGCAGCGGCGGCTGTTCGACGAGTGCAGCGCCATGATGCTCGGGCTCACCCGCATTCCGCAGCCCGTGATTGCGCGGGTGCACGGCATCGCGACGGCAGCCGGCTGCCAGCTCGTCTCGATGTGCGATCTTGCGGTGGCCTCCGAGACGGCGTCGTTCGCGCTGCCGGGGGTGAACATCGGCGTATTCTGCTCCACGCCGGCGGTGGGCGTGGCGCGCAACATCGGCCGCAAGCGCGTGATGGAGATGCTGCTGACGGGCCAGCCCGTGGACGCGCGCACCGCGCTCGAGTGGGGCCTGGTGAATCGCGTGGTGCCGGCCGAGCAGCTCGATGCGGAGGTGGCCCGCTTCGCCGGCCTCATCGCGTCGCGCAGCTCGGCGGCGGTCGCGATCGGCAAGCGCACCTTCTACGCGCAGGTGGGTGCCGGGCTCGACACCGCCTACGAGACGGCCGGCGAGGCGATGGCCTGCAACATGTCCTTCGCCGATGCCGCCGAGGGCATCGATGCCTTCCTCGGCAAGCGGGCGGCCGTCTGGCAGGATCGCTGAGCGAGGCGGCCACCGGCTTCCTGACCGCGGCGGGGCACCGGCTCGAGTACCGGACCATTCCCGCCACGCGGCCTGGGCGGCCCGTGCTCGTCTTCCTGCACGAGGGGCTCGGTTCCCGCGACCTCTGGCGCGACTGGCCCGATCGCGTCGCCGAGCGCACCGGGTGTGCGGCGCTCGTCTATTCGCGCTACGGCTTCGGGAAGTCCGATCCCCTGACGGCGCAGCGGGAGCCGGACTATCTCGACGTCGAGGCCTACGAGGCGCTGCCCGAGGTGCTGGCGCACTTCGGCATCGACCGGCCCGTGCTCATCGGCCACAGCGACGGCGGCACCATCGCGCTCATCCACGCGGCGGCGGGCCGGTGGCCGGTGCGCGGCATGGTCATCATGGCGCCGCACATCTTCATCGAAGAGGTCACGCTGGAGGGCATCCGGCAAGCGAAGCAGGCGTTCACGGCGGGCGGGCTGCGCCGCAAGCTCGCGCCGTGGCACACCGACGTGGACGCCACCTTCGCCGGCTGGGCCGACCTGTGGCTGACGTCCGAGTTCCACGACTGGACCATCGAGTCACGGCTGGGGGGCATCACCTGCCCCGTGCTGCTCATCCAGGGCGAGCTGGATCAGTACGGCTCGCCGGAGCAGATCCTCGCCATTGCGCGGCGGGTGTCGGGGCCGGCGGAGGTGATGTTGCTGGCGGGGTGTGGCCATGCGCCGCATGTGGAGCGGGCGGAAGAGGTGCTCGGGGCGATCGATCGGTTCGTCTCCGAGACTTAGCCACCCCTGCTCATTGCGAGGAGCGAGCGCAGCGAGCGACGAAGCAATCCGGGTGCGAGGAGCGGGACTCCGTGCGCGCGCACGAAGCCCCGCTCTTCGCACCCGGATTGCTTCGGTCCCTGCGGGACCTCGCAATGAGCAGGGCCGTGTCCATGCCTACCCGCACAGGTACGTCGTCCTCCGCCACGTCGCGTCGAACCCGCCGCTCACCGTCGAGCCGTCCGGGAAGCGCACGCGCACTTCCCCCGTGAGCACGGTATCGGCCGCGTTCCGGCGGAACTCCACCGCCACCGACGACGCCTCCTCGCACGGCGCATCGCCCGCGCAGCGTCCGGCCCACCCCTCCTCCGAGTATCCCGACCAGCTGAATTCCTCACCCTGCAGGTCCGCGGCGCTCCGGTAGACGAGGACCTCGACGCGGGGCGCGACCAGTGGCAGGCTGTCGGAGACTTCGGCGCTCAGGTACAGCCGCGTCGCCGGGCCGTCGGTGGGGCCGCACGAGTTCGTGGCGTAGGCGAAGGGGTAATCCTCCGGTGCTGCGGGCACGGGACCCGTGTTGTCGTCGTCGCAGGCGACGAGCGTGAGGGCGAGGG
The DNA here is from genome assembly GCA_036276435.1 of Gemmatimonadales bacterium. Lineage (GTDB taxonomy): Bacteria > Gemmatimonadota > Gemmatimonadetes > Gemmatimonadales > GWC2-71-9 > JAGGAG01. The sequence goes on along the minus strand of DASUOW010000025.1, from coordinate 3,772 downwards.
CGAGCAGGGCCGGACGCATGGGGGTCCCTCGAACTAGTCGAACGCCGCCTGGATGACCCGGATGCGGCGTTCCTCGATGTTGCGGCGGAGGTTGCCGAACATCCGGCCGGCCTCCTCGTCGCCGAACAGCAGCTGCGGCCCCATGGGCGAGGCGAGCGGTGGTTCGCGACGCTTCACGAGCCACTCCAGCGTCAGGTCGGTGACGTCGTGCCAGGCGCGTTCCGTGAAGCCCGCCGCGCGGATGAGCCGTCGCTGCTCGTCGGCCGGCATGAGGGCGCTGAGCTCGCGCGATGCCGCCCACGGCACGGGGTAGTGCAGCCCGTCCATCCCTTCGTCGCCCATCACGTCGTGCAGCACGAAGCGTCCGCCGGGCACGAGCGCGCGGGCCGCCGCGTGGTAGAGCGCCGCCTTGTCCGGAATGTTCATCGAGACGTGCTGGGTCCAGACGACGTCGAAGCTCGCGTCCGGTACCGGGGGGGCGGTGGCGTCGCCCACGAGGAAGTGCACGCGCTCCTCGAGGTGCAGCCAGCGCGTGATCTCCTCGCCCGCCGCGCAGTACGCCGGCGTCACGTCCACCACGGTGACGTGGCAACCCGTGCGGGTCGCGGCGACGCGTGCGCTGCCGCCGACTCCGCCACCGAGGTCGAGCATGCGCTCGCCGTGCTTCAGCTGCGCGAGCTGCAGCAGGTCGAGCGTGGCGGCGAGCCCGCGCAGGTGGAACTGGTCGAACCCGGCGAAGTCCTCGACGTGCATCCCGGTCGGCGTTCGGCCCGTCGCTGCCAGGGCGGCCCGGAGCGCCCCGACGATGTCGTCGCGATGGTAGTACGCGGGGATCGTGTCGAACGGCATGGGGCGCTCGATGGGGGGACCCCGGAAATCTAAGCCGACGCCTCCCGATCCTCGCGCGAGGAGCCCGCGTACTCGGTGAGGCAGACCGTCAGCAGCATCTCGCTCGCCTCCGGCGCCTGTACGCTGTGCACCACGCCCGGCCCGATGGTGAGCACCTGTCCGGGCCTGAGCTCGTGGTCGCCGTCCTCGGTGGTGACGCGCACGTGCCCGCGGGTGAGCATCAGCGTCGCCATGCCGGGGACCTGGTGGTCCTTGAACAGGCCGCCCCGCTCGAAGGTGAAGAGCACCAGCGTCATCGGGCCGTGCCGGTCGAGCGCCACCTGGCGGTGGCCGTTGCGCGGCGCCAGCGGCTCGGCGCGCAGCTGGTCGGCGGCGGCCGAAAGGTCGAACAGCTGCACCGACGGGGCGAAGCGCTGCTGGGGGGACGGCCGGAGCCGGTCGGATTCGCTCATGAAAGCCTCCTTGTCCTGATGGCTACCCCGCATCGGGACCGAAGGCGCGACGTCAGTGGCGCGAGATGGCGTCCACGATGGCGACCAGATGGCACGCGGCACCGCCCAGCACGAAGAGGTGCCAGATGGCATGGGAGTAGCGCCGGCTCCACACGTAGAACGGCACGCCCACCGTGTAGAGCAGTCCGCCCGCCACCAGCCACGCGATCTCCGTCGGCGTGAGCGCTCGCAGCACGGGCCGGGCGGCGATCACCACCAGCCATCCGAGCGCCAGGTAGAGCAGGGTTGACAGGGTGGGGAAACGGAAGCGCAGCGTCGCCTTGAGCACGATGCCCACGATGGCGAGCCCCCACGTGAGGCCGAACAGCGTCCAGCCCCAGCCGCCCCGCAGCACGCCCAGCGTGAACGGCGTGTACGTGCCCGCGATGAGCAGGTAGATGGCGCAGTGGTCGAACAGCCGGAAGAGGTGCTTCGCGCGGCAGTCCGGCAGCGCGTGGTACAGCGTCGAGGCGGCGAAGAGCAGGATCGCCGTGACGCCGAACACGATGCCGCCGGCGAGCTTCCAGGGGTCGCCGTGGCCGCGCGCGGCGAGGATGATCCAGGGCAGCGCGGCGATGGCGCCCACGAGCCCCACCCCGTGCGTGATGCTGTGCACGATCTCCTCGCCGAGCGTGTAGCCGGCGTGGTCGTGGCGCGGGGCTGGGGGCATGGCGGCCGTCTGCATGCCGAATACTACCCCGGACGCCGGCTCACGTCTCCGCGGGCTGGCGCATCGATCGCACCGCGGCGCGGTTGACGAGGATGCGCACGTTGTTGCTGGTCCCGTCCGCGGGCAGGATGAAGAAGAACGGCTTCACCGGCGGGAAGCGCACCGTGAGGCCGAGGAGCCGCTCGCCGTCCACGAACTCCACGTCGATCAGCGCGGCCCCGTGGGCCCGCACGTCGGCGGGGGCGATGACGGCGGCGTCGTGCCTCGTCGGGTCGCCGGCCAGGTCGCGGACGAAGAAGAGCGCCTTCAGCTCGGCGAGCTTCACCTCGACGACGCCCTGGTCCTCGGTCCGGATGTGGCAGGTGGGCTTCGCCGGGTCGACGTCGAGGCTCTGGCCCTTCACCACGTGATGATCGAGGAAGTGCGCCACGACTTCGTTCGCCATCCGGTGCCTCCCGGGGTGGTCAGCCCTGCCCGATGGACTCGCGTGCCCGGAGCAGCGCGCCGGGATCGTTGGTGACGATGCCGTTCGCGCCCCGCCCCCAGAGGGTCCGCGCGAGGCCGGGATCGTCCACCGTCCACACGCTCACCGCGGCGTCGAGCCGGGCCGCGTCCGCGATGAAGCGGCGCGTGGGCACCTCGAGCCCCTTGTAGCGCCACGGCACGCTCAGCAGCCGATACGGCACCTGTCGCGGCCGGCCGAGGAACGGGGCGACGTACAGGCGCCGCACGTCGCGTCCCGATGCGCCGGCCGTGAAGGGCGGAAAGCGGAAGCGGCCCATCGCATCGTGCCGCATCGAGGCGATGACGGTGCGATCGACGGCCTCCATCTCCATCAGCAGCCGCGCGAGCGCGTCCTGCACCGCGCCGGTCTTGATCTCGACGAGCAGCGGCACCTCCGGCCACGCGTCGAGCACCTCGGCGAGCCGCGGCACGTGGGCGCCGCGGCCGCTCCAGCGGCCGGTGGGAAAGCGGTAGCCGGCGTCCATCTTCGCCAGCTCCGCCGCGGTGCGCCCGAGCACCGGGCCGCGCCGGTCGCAGGTGCGGTCGAGGGTGTCGTCGTGGAGCACCACCACCTGGCCGTCCGCCGAGAGGTGCACGTCGAGCTCGAGCGCGTCGACGCCCAGCTGCACCGCCAGCTCGAACGACGGCATCGTGTTCTCGGGCGCCTGCGCGCTGGCGCCGCGATGCCCGATGACGAGCCGGCGGCTGCGATCGAGCAGCGGGTTCACCGGCGCGCCGCTTCCGCGCGCTCCGCCGCCACCGCGAAACGCTGCACGATGGCGCCCGCCGGCTCGATCTCGGAGATCCCGTCGACGCTCTTGCCCGCCTGCCAGTAGTCCTTCGAGGAATTGCCGTGCAGCGAGGCGTGCTTGAGCCGCATCGCGGAGCGGAGGGCGTACCACGCGCGCATCATGTGCTTGGTGCGGCGGCCCATCAGGAGCCGGCGCGCCACGGGGCCCGCGCGCGTGCCGATGCGCTGCACGTAGGGCGTGTTGATGACCGCGAGCGGCACGCCGGTGACGCGCTCGGTGAGCACGATGTCCTCGGCGCGGGCCTCCACCAGCGCCGCCTTGTAGCTCGCGTGCGCGGCGCACTCGGTGGTGGCGATGAAGCGGGTGCCCAGCTGCACGCCGTCGTAGCCCAGGGCCAGCATCGCGACGAAGGCGTCGGCGTCGCCGACGCCGCCGGCGGCCACGAGCGGCCGGCCGAGCGGCGCGAGCTCGTCGAACAGCTGCGCGGCGCTCCGCGCGCCGGCGTG
>DASUOW010000024.1:0-2132 GCA_036276435.1 Gemmatimonadales bacterium | reverse complement strand
CGGGAAATCCTGCTGGAACCCGTCGATCACCAGCTGCGAGGCGCGCGCCAGCGGCTCCTGCGGCGCGAGGGTGCGCAGGTCGGTGATCAGCAGCCGCTCGAGCGGCACCCCGTCGAGCGCCGCCGAGGTCTGGGCCGACTGGGCCTCGCCGGCGGCGGCGAGCCAGACGAACAGCGCGATCACCACCAGGAAGGGGTTCCGCACCACGAAGAGTCCCAGCATGCCGAAGAGTAGCGCGAACACCCGGCCGACGCGTGCCGCCGCCACCGTGGCCGCGGCGAAGTCGCCGCTGCGCCACGCCATCAGGGCGCGAAGCGCGCGGCCGCCGTCGAGCGGGAACGCCGGCAGCAGGTTGAACGCGAGGAGCCACACGTTCACCACCAGCAGCTGGGCCAGCGCGGAGCGGAGGTCGATCCGGCCGGTGGCCTCGGTCAGCACCGTCATCGTGTCGCCGCTGCTGGCGAGCCGGAGCAGCACCCAGCACACCAGGGCCAGCACCACGTTCACGGCGGGGCCCGCGAGCGCGATGGCCAGTTCCTGCCTCGGCTCCTTCGGCATCCGCTCCAGCCGCGCGATGCCGCCGATGGGCAGCAGGGTGATGTCGCGGGTGCCGATGCCGTAGCGCCGGGCCATGAGGGCGTGACCGAGCTCGTGGGCCACCACGATGGCGAAGACCGCGAGGACCATCACCAGGGCGAACGCGACCCCCGCGGCCGTGGACCCGCTGCCCGCCTGCGACAGCGCCACCCACGCCAGCAGCAGCGGGAAGGTGGCGTGCACGTAGATCCCGATCCCCGCGATGCGGCCCAGCCGCCACGACCATTTCATCCGTGCTCCCGCGTTGGGTCCTTTGTCACACCCTACCCCGATCTTTCCCGCTCGGCCCCGCATCCAGCGTGGCCGTCACCGAGAGGACGATCCATGCGCACCGACGTGAAGCTGTCCACGAAGTTCCTCACCACCCAGAACGCCCACCAGGTGGGTGTCCTCGTCACGCTGACCGGCGAGGTGCCGGTCCGGCGGGCGCCCCTCAACATCGCCCTCGTGCTCGACCGCTCGGGCTCCATGAGCGGCATGCCGCTCATCGCGGCCAAGGAGGCCGCGAAGCGGTTCGCCGGGTTCCTCGGCCCCCAGGACCGGCTGAGCATCGTCACCTTCGACGGCGAGGTCCGCACGGCGTTCGGCCCCGCCCCGGCCGGCGATCCGATGGCCATCGAGGCCATCGAGCGCATCCAGGCCGGCGGATCCACCAACCTCTCCGGCGGCTGGCTCGAGGGACTCGCGCACCTGAAGGCGGGCCTCGTGGACGGGGTCAATCGCGTCGTGCTGCTCACCGACGGGCAGGCCAATGCGGGCATCGTCGAGCCGCAGACGCTCGCCGGCATGACCGGCGGTGCCGTCCGGGAGCGCATCTCCACCACCTGCATCGGCTTCGGCGCGCACTTCAACGAGGACCTGCTGCAGCTCATGGCGAAGAGCGGTGGCGCCAACTACTGGTACGTCGAGAACCACGACCAGATGATGGGCATCTTCGAGGAGGAAATCGAGGGGCTCGTGGCCCTGGCCGCGCAGAACGTGAAGGTGGAGGTGACGCTCACCCACCCGAAGGCCATGGGCGTGAGCTTCCTGCAGGACTATCCGGTGGAGGCCACCCCCGACAACCGCTGGCGCGCGTCCCTCGGGGACTGCTACGCCACGTCGCCGCTGGCGCTCGGGCTCATCTTCCACGTGGAGGACGTGGCCGCGCTGGGCGAGGTGCAGGTGGCCCAGGTCCGCACCGAGGCCGACGTCATCCGGCCCGACGGCATCGAGCACCTCGTCACGGTGCTCCCCGTGATGGCCAACCTCGACGGCACCGACCACCCGGAAGCCACCGTCGAGCGCACCTTCCTGCGCTTCGAGGCGGCGAAGGTCCGCGAGGAGGCCGTCCGCCGCGCCGACGGCGGGGACTTCGACGGCGCTGCCCGCGCGCTGCGCAGCGTCAGCGAGGTGATGCGACCGCACGCCGCGTACGACGGGGTGCTCCGCGAGGAGGTCGCCGACCTCGACCGCGAAGCCGCCCGTCTCGCCGCCCACGAGTACTCGGCGGCCGACCGGAAGTACCACCGCGTCCGGTCGTCGAGCGCGCGGGA
>DASUOW010000023.1:0-15872 GCA_036276435.1 Gemmatimonadales bacterium | reverse complement strand
GAGCGGCACACCGAGATCGTCCGCCGACGCGACGCGCGCGTGCTGGCGCAGGCGCGGACGCTCTGGTGCCCGGTGGACGTCGTCAGTGGCCGGCCCCGGCGCGTCGGCGACGACCTGCGCCAGCTGTTCTCCGCGCCCCGGGGGGCGCAGGAAACGGGCTGAGGCCCATCGGGTATCAGACACGCGGCTCCCTCACCGACACTCATCCCCCATCCCAGGAGCAGGTCATGGACCGTACGGCGGACGCACGTTGGGAAGGCGATCTCAAGCGCGGCAACGGCACGATGAAGCTGGGCAGCGGCGCCTTCGAGGGGCGGTATTCGTTCGGCACCCGGTTCGAGAACGCACCGGGCACCAATCCCGAGGAGCTGATCGGGGCGGCGCACGCGGGGTGCTTCTCCATGGCCCTGTCGCTCGGCCTCAGCGCGGCCGGCACGCCGCCGAAGAGCATCGAGACGCACGCGACGGTGCACCTCGGCAAGGTGGGCGAGGCGATGTCGATCACCGGCATCGACCTGGTGACGAGGGGTGACGTCCCCGGCGTGTCGGCGGCCGATTTCCAGCGGCACGCGGAGGAGGCGAAGAAGAACTGCATCGTGTCGCGCGCACTCTCCGTGCCGATCACGCTGCAGGCGACGCTCGCGGGAGCGTAGGGCGGCGTGACGCCGCGCGTCACCCTCGAGCGGGTCCGGCGGGCCGCCGGTTCCATCGATCCGGTCTTCCTGCGCTCCCCGCGGTTCGAGTGCGAGCCCCTCTCCGCCGCGCTCGGCGTGCGCCTCGTGCTCAAGGTCGAGACGCTCAATCCCATCCGGTGCTTCAAGGGCCGCGGCGCCGACTGGCTGGTGTCGCAGGCGGCCGACGGTGCGGCGCTGGTGTGTGCGAGCGCCGGCAACTTCGGCCAGGCGATGGCGTACGCCTGCCGCCGGCGCGGCATTCCCCTGACCGTCTATGCGGCCACGACGGCCAATCCGCTCAAGGTGGCGCGCATGCACGACCTCGGCGCCACCGTCGTGCTCCACGGCGCCGACTTCGATGCGGCGAAGCACGAGGCGCGTCGCGCCGCGGCGGCGGGTGATGAGCGCTTCGTCGAGGACGGCCTCGACGTCGAGACGGCGGAAGGCGCCGGCTCCATCGGCCTCGAGCTGCTCGAGGGCGTCGAGCCGCCGCAGCACCTCCTGGTGCCGCTCGGCAACGGCGCGCTGTTCAACGGCGTGGCGCGCGTGGTGAAGGCGCTGAGCCCCTCGACGCGCATCACGGCGGTGCAGGCCGCCGGCGCGCCGGCGATGCTCGAGTCGCTGCGCCAGCACCGGCTGGTGCAGCATGCGGCCATCGATACCATCGCGGACGGCATCGGCGTGCGGGTGCCGATCCCCCAGGCGCTGGCCGACATGGAGGGGCTCGTGGACGACGGCGTGCTCGTGAGCGACGACTCGATCCTCGCGGCGATGCGCCTCATCCATCGCCACGCGGGCCTGGTGGTGGAGCCCTCCGGTGCCGTCGGCGTGGCGGCCATCCTCGAGCGGCCACAGGACTATCGGGATCGAACGGCATCCACCATACTCTGTGGAGGCAATCTGACCGAGTCGCAGATGCGCGACTGGCTCTGAGCGCCTCCCACGGAGTTGCCCCCTCCTGCAGGATCGCCCCATGACCGACCCCACGGCGAGCATCGCCATCGAACTGCTCGAAACCGGCGTCGCCGGGCTCGACGAGGTGCTCGACGGCGGCCTGACCTCCGAGCGGCTCTACCTGCTCGAGGGCGACCCGGGATCCGGCAAGACCACCCTGGCGCTGCAGTTCCTGCTCGCCGGCGCCCGACGCGGGCAGCGCGGCCTCTTCGTGGCGCTGTCCGAATCCGCGGAGGAGTTGCGTTCCACCGCGCGGAGTCACGGCTGGTCGCTGCAGGATATCGAGATCTTCGAGCTGGTGCCCTCGGCCGAGAGCATCACCGCCGACGCGCGCTACACCATGTTCCATCCCTCCGAGGTCGAGCTGGGCACCACCATCGAGAAGGTGAAGGAGGCCGTGGAGCGGACCGGGGCCACGCGCATCGTCTTCGACTCGCTGTCGGAGCTGCGCCTGCTGGCGCAGGACTCGCTGCGCTATCGCCGTCAGGTGCTTGCGCTCAAGCACTTCTTCTCGCGGCGGCACGGCACGGTGCTCATGGTGGACGACCGCACCAGCGCCGTCGGCGATATGGTGCTGTTCAGCCTCGCGCACGGGGTGATCAGCCTCGAGCGGCACACGCCGGAGTTCGGCGTCCTGCGCCGGCGGGTGCAGGTGCCGAAGATGCGCGGGCGCGCGTTCCGCGAGGGCTTCCACGACTTCCGCATCCGACGGGGAGGACTGGAGGTGTATCCCCGGCTCGTGGCCAGCGAGCGCCGTCAGCCCGTGGAGGCCGGCGTCCTCTCCAGCGGCATTCCGCGCCTCGACCAGCTGCTCGGCGGCGGACTCACGCGCGGCACCAGCACGCTCCTGCTGGGCCCGGCCGGTTCCGGCAAGTCGTCGATCTCGACCCAGTTCCTGCTCGAGGCGGCGCGACGTGGCGAGCCCGGCGTCGTGTACATGTTCGACGAATCCCTCACCACCTTCACGGCGCGCTCGTCGGGGATCGGCCTGCCGGTCGACGCCGAGGTGGAGCGCGGTATCATCGAGCTGCGCCCGGTGGACCCGGCCGAGCTCGCCCCGGGCGAGTTCGCGGGCACCGTCCGGCAGGCAGTGGAGGAGCGCGGCGTGAAGCTGGTGATCATCGACAGCCTCAACGGGTATCTCCACGCCATGCCGGAGGAGAAGCTGCTCCTCCTGCACATGCATGACCTCCTCAGCTACCTCGGTCAGCAGGGCGTGACCACCATCATGGTGATGGCGCAGCACGGGCTCCTGGGCAGCCAGATGTCGACGCCTGTCGACACGACGTACGTGGCGGACACGGTGGTGCTGACGCGCTTCTTCGAGGACCTGGGTGAGGTGCACCGGGCCCTGTCGGTCATCAAGAAGCGCACGGGGACCCACGAGCGCACCATCCGCGAGCTGTCATTCACGCCCCACGGCATCGACGTCGGTGAGCCGCTGCGGGAGCTGCGCGGCATCCTCGCCGGCGTGCCGGAGCCGCAACACGATGGCGACCAGCGTCGCCCCCTCGGCGTGGAGCGTTGACATCCGCATCCTGGTGCTGGCCCCGACCCCCGCCGATGCGCGGCTCACGAGCCGGGTGCTGCAGGATGCCGGCATGCAGGTGCAGGTCTGCGAGGGCATGGCCGACCTCTGCCGGGAGATCGGCAGCGACGGCGGCCTCGTCCTGCTCACCGAGGAGGCGGTGGCCGATCATCCCCGGGACCTCGCCGAGGCGCTGGAGAACCAGCCGCCGTGGTCGGACCTGCCGGTGCTGCTGCTGGCCGACCAGGGCGCCGACGCCGCCGTCGCGGCCTGGGCGATGGACAATCTCGGCAACGTCACGGTGCTCGACCGCCCGGTGCGGGTGGTGACGCTCGTGAGCGCGCTGCGGACGGGGCTGCGCGCGCGGCGGCGCCAGTACGAACTGCGCGACCTGCTGGAACGGTCCTCGCTCCTCGCGGCGATCGTGCAGTCGTCCGACGACGCGATCATCGGCCAGGACCTCGACGGCGTCATCCGGTCGTGGAACGCCGGGGCCGAGCGCCTGTTCGGCTACCCGCGCACCGCGGTGGTGGGCAGGCCCCTCGCGTTCCTCCTGCCGCCCGACCGGCAGGCGGCGGACCATGCCGCGCAGTCGCGGCTGCGCGAGCGGGGACACGCGGAGCGCTTCGAGACGGTCTTCCTCGCCCGGGACCAGCGCGCGGTGGACGTCGCCGTCACGCTGTCGACGGTGTGCGACGCAGACGGCCGGGCGGTCGGGGTGTCCCGCATCGTGCGCGACATCGGCGACCTCAAGCGCGCGGAGGCGGGCATGCGGGAGAGCGAGGAGCGTTTCCGCCTCATGGCCGACGCCGCCCCCGTGCTCATCTGGCTTTCCGACCGCACGGGCGGGTACACGTGGTTCAACCGACCGTGGCTCGAGTTCACCGGCCGCGCGTTCGACGAGGAGGTGGGCGACGGCTGGGCCCAGGGCGTGCACCCGGACGACTGCGCGCGGTGCCTCGAGACCTATCGCGGCGCCCTCGCCGAGCGCGAGCCGTTCCAGATGGATTACCGTCTGCGCCGCCACGATGGCGTCTACCGCTGGCTCCTCGACACCGGCCGCCCCCTCCGCGATCCGCGCGGCGACTTCATCGGGTACATCGGGTCGTGCGTCGACATCACCGAGCGGCGCGAGGTGACGGAGGTGCTGCGGCAGGCGGACCGTCGCAAGGACGAGTTCCTCGCCACGCTCGGGCACGAGCTGCGCAACCCGCTCTCGCCGATCCGCAACGGGCTGCACATCCTGCGACTGAACGCAGACGCCGACGCGCGCGAGCGGCTGGTGGGGATGATGGAGCGCCAGGTGGACCATCTCGTGCGCCTGGTGGACGACCTGCTCGAGGTGTCGCGCATCAGCCGCGGGAAGGTGGAGCTGCGGCGCGCGCGGGTGGAGCTCGCGCCGATCGTGCACGGCGCCATCGAGGCGTGCCGCCCGCTGCTGCAGCAGGAACGGCACCAGCTCGTCGTCGAGCTGCCACCCGAGCCGATCGAGCTGGAGGCCGACGCCGTCCGGCTCACCCAGGTCGTGGCGAACCTGCTCAACAACGCCGCGAAGTACACCGAGCCCGGCGGGCACATCCGCCTCTCGGCGCGGGTGCTGGACGGCGAGGTGGAGCTCTCGGTGCGCGACAGCGGCGTCGGCATCCCGCCGGAGATGCTGCCGGAGGTCTTCGAGATGTTCGCGCAGGTCAACCGCACCCTCGGTCGCTCGCAGGGCGGGCTCGGGATCGGGCTGGCGCTGGTGCGACACCTCGTCGAGCTGCACGGCGGGTCGGTCAATGCGCACAGCGGCGGGGACGGGATGGGCAGCGAGTTCGTGGTGCGCCTGCCGCTGGCCGGGGGCCGACCCCCGGTCGACCCCACCGATCTGGTCCGGGGGACGGAGGCCGCGGCATCGGCTCGGCGTGTCCTGGTGGTGGACGACAACGCCGACGCGGCGGAGAGCCTGGCGCAGCTCCTGATGCTCAAGGGCCACGAGGTCCGCGTGGCGTACGACGGACTGTCCGGCGTGGAGATAGCACGTGCCTTCGCCCCGGACGTCGTGCTCCTCGACATCGGCATGCCGGGCCTCGACGGCTACGCGGTGGCGCGGCGGTTGCGCCAGCAGGACGGGGCGCCGCCCATGCGGCTCGTCGCCCTCACCGGCTACGGCCAGGAGGACGACCGGCGTCGCGCCCTCGACGCCGGCTTCGATGGTCACCTCGTGAAGCCACCCGCGGTGGCCTCCCTCGACGACGTGTTGCGCGGCACCGAGGCGCCGCGCGGGCGCTGACGAGTTCAGCTGCGCGTGCGGAAGCCCAGCTCGAGTCCCACGAAGAAGTTGCGCCGCGGCGACGGCTCGAGCACCCGCTCCAGGGCCCCGTTCACCAGCACCGACCCGATGTAGGTGCGGTCCCAGAGGTTGTTCACGCCGGCATAGGGCAGGATGTCGAAGTCCTTCCACCGCTGCTGCCAGCTCGCGCGGAAGTTGGTGACGCCCGCGCCCCAGTTGTCGACCCAGATGCGGTTGAAGTCGTCGCCGGTGAGCGACGAGGAGAGCGTGTGGTCGAGGTCGAGCACGAGCTGCGGGATGGGCTGCGTGCGCAGGCCGAACCGCGTGAAGTAGCGCGGCGGTCCGGGCACGCGGTTGCCGTCGAGCGTGTCGGTGACGACGGCGCCGCCGACGGCGCGATCGAGCTTGTAGTCGGTGAACTCGTAGTTGGCGTAGCGGAACGACACGAACGCGCGGACCTGCCGCACGGGCGTGGCGGTCAGGTTGAGCTCGAGGCCCGCGTTGCGCACCTCGCCGGCGTTGGTGAAGTACCCGCGCCCGCTGACCTCCTGGTACTGCACGATGGCGTCGGTGACCCGGCTGATGAAGCCGTCCACGCTGTACTCGAGCCACCGGGCCGGCCGGCCGCGCACGCCGAGCTCGTAGGCGAGGGTGCGCTGCGGCTGGAGCGACGTGTTGAACCCGCCCGTGGTGCCGGGCTGGTTCACGAGCTCCGTCGTGGTGGGCGTCTCGAACGCCGTCGAGATGCTGGTGTAGGGGATGAATCCCTCGCTGACGAAGTAGCTCGCGCCCAGGCTGCCGTTCAGGGCGTTCTGGGGCAGCTCGCCGCTGTTGTCCACCCCGTCGCCGAAGAACTCGTCGGTGACGTTGAAGGTGACCCAGTCGTAGCGCAGGCCGGCGTCGACCACGAGCCGCTCGTTCGGGGTCCAGCGCACCGCGCCGAACGGGCCGACCTCGGTGACGGTCTCCTCCTGCTGCAGCAGGATGCTGTCGATCGGCTCGCCCGACACGGAGCGCTGGTTGAGCCGGTTGTCGCGCAGCTTCTGGTAGTCGAAGCCGACGGTGAAGCGCGGGACCCGGAAGTCCTCGCTGGGCCGGAAGGCGTACGACGTGCGCACGCCCCACGAGCGGCGGTCGATCACGTTGTAGATGCCGCGCACCGACGGCGGGCCGGCCGGGCCGGTCGCGAGGGGGTTCGCCACGTCGCGGTTGAGGCCGAACACCGCCACCTGCAGCTCGCCGCTCCACTTCGTCCAGCGCTGCCGCAGCGCGATCGAGCCCTGCTGCTGCTCGGTGTCGTTGTTGGCGCCGCGCAGGATGTTGTTGGCCGGGGCCGAGTCGGGGTTGGCGTTGTATTCCCGGTAGTTGAGCGCGCCGGGGTTCTCCTGCAGCGGGTTGTTGGCCGCGAGGAGCCGCAGGTCCACCTGGGTGCGCTCCGACGGCGCCCACGTCGTGGAGAAGTTGAGCAGCCGCTGGTCGGCGGCGCTCTGCTGGCGGAAGCCGTCCCACTGGAAGCGCGACACGGACAGGACGCTGCTGAAGTCGCCGACGCGCGCGGTGGAGATGGCCTGCAGCTTCGAGCTGCCGAACGTGCCGGCCTGCGCGCGCACGCGCTGGGTGAACGCCTCCGGTCCCGCCGTGAGCGACTGGTACGCCACCACGCCGCCCGTGGCGTTGCCGTAGAGCGCCGACGCGGCGCCGCGCAGCACGTCGACGCGCTCGAGCAGGCCCCATTCGACGTTGGTGGCCTGCGACTGCCCGTCGGGCAGCGTCTGCGGGATGCCGTCGAGCAGGATCTTCACGCCGCGGATGCCGAAGTTGGCGCGCGCGCCGGCGCCGCGGATCTCGATGCGCTGGCCCTGGGAGAAGTTGTAGCGGTTCTGGACGTAGACGCCCGGGATGTTGTTGAGGAACTCGTCCGGACCGAGCGTGGCCTGGCCGCGCACGATGTCCCGCTGCTCGACGACGCCCGCGCCCTGGGGCAGGCGGCTGATCGGCACCTCCTGGCGCGTCACGGTCGTGATCAGCTCGGGAAGCACCTGCACGCCGGTGGTGTCGCGCCGGGCGCGCGTCGTGTCGCGGCCGGCGGGCTCCTGGGCGGTGGCGAGGGCGGGGCAGACGGCAGCGAGGACGAGTGCGACACGCCAGCTGCGGGCGGCGCGGTACGACGGGATGTGCGGCATGAATCCTCGGAAAGTGGGGAGAGTCCCTTCTCGCGCACGCGATAGCACGGGACGTGCCGTCGCAGGGGCCCCTGGTCCTCCTCGGCAAGTGAAGCGTCGGGAACCAGTTGGCCGGAGAGGACCGCCCCCCTGTGCCCGCACGCGGTCGGGGGTTGGGTGATATGCCCCGGCGCCATGGGTGATTTCCCCCGCGTCCTTGAACGGCCCGGTGTCCCCTCCTAGCTTCCCGCCACCATGACCAAGCCGGCCTACTTCGCGCCCGACTTCGCCCGGGCGCCCTTCGCGGGTGCCCCCGAGGCGACCTTCGCTCCCCTGCCGGCCGATGGCGTGCTGCCGGAAGGCTTCTTCTCGACTTCCAACCTGCCGACCTACGTCCACGTCGGCGGTCGCTGGCTGACGCCGGATCGGCCGCGCATGGACTGCGTCATCCTGAAGCGCCCCGACGGCGGCCTCGAGACGATCGAGCCGCGCCGGCTCCGGCGCGGCGACCTCGTCGCCATGGGCGAGGCCGAGGACGGCACGGGCGGCATCGTGGTCTACGGCGAGGGGTTCCTGGGCGGCGCGCACAGCGCCAACGAGTTCCGCTTCATGGCCACCGAGGTGAGCCGCGAGAAGCCCGTGAACTACGAGGAACTCGCCGCGCGGGTGGAGCACGAACGGCGGAACGGCGGCTATCTCGTCTGGGTGGCGGGGCCGGCGCTGGTGCACTCGCGTGCGCGCACCGACTTCGAGTGGTTCATCCGCGAGGGCTACGTGCAGGCGGTGCTGATCGGCAATGCCGTCGCCGTGCACGACATCGAGGCGGCCATCTACGGCACCACCCTCGGCATGTCGAACAAGGGCGTGCCCACCGAGGGCGGGCACGGGCTGCACATGCGCGCCATCAATCGCATTCGCGCGGCCGGCTCCATCGAGAACGCGGTGGCGCAGGGCATCGTGGGCAGCGGCATCATGCACACGGTGGTGACGTGCGGCGTGCCCTACGTGCTCGCCGGCTCCATCCGCGACGACGGTCCGCTGCCCGGTGTCCACAGCGACACCCTCGCGGCCCAGGACGCGATGCGCGAGCACACCGTGAAGGCCACCGGCGCCATCTTCGTCGCCACGGCGCTGCACGCCATCGCGGTGGGCAACATGCTGCCGGCCTTCCACACGCAGCGGGGCGGTCCCGAGCCGCTCATGACGATCTGCGTGGACCAGACCGAGTTCGTCGTGAACAAGCTGAAGGACCGCGGCACGCACCAGGCGTTCGGCGTCGTGACCAACGCGCAGGACTTCATGCACGTCCTGCGCATCTACGTCGAGCGGGCCCGCGAGGCGACGGCGTGACGGCCCCGGCGGCGCGCGCCGGCTGGCGCTCGGGCTGGAGCCGGCTCGCCGAGGCGGTCTTCGCCGACGTCCCCGTGGAGGACATCGACGGCCTCTGGCAGTTCCTTCCGCTCCGCGTCGGCAAGCGCGAGCTGGGCACGGCCATCCTCGCCCGGAAGGACGGCGACCGGCGGCGCATCTACACCGCGCGCTACGTCCTCACCATCCGGGGCAAGGAGCGCGGCGCGTTCGAGTCCCATCTCGAGGAGGTGGGCAGCGGCCCGGCCGAGACGCTCGACCAGATGCTGCTCGACGTGCGGCGCCGCCTCGACGAGGACGATGCGCCGGTGCCCGTGGACGTCGCCACCTGGGTGACCGCGGCGGCAGATGGCCAACCTCACGCGTGACGAGGGCGCGGCCCTCGTCGAGCGCTTTCGCCGGTACCTGCGGGATCACCACCTGCCGGTCACCCGGCAGCGCGACCTCGTCGCCCGCATCGTCCTGCTCTCCGACGAGCACCTCTCGGTCGAGGGCATCCAGCGCCGCCTGAAGGAGCACGGCATGCGCGTGGGCACCGCGACGGTGTACCGCACGCTGGACGTGCTGGTGCAGGCCGGGCTCGTGCGCGCGCACGACTTCGGCGAGGGCTTCCGCCGCTACGAGCCGATGCCGGCGCAGGCGCACCACGAGCACCTCATCTGCGTGCGCTGCGGCGCGGTGCTCGAGTTCCAGAACGAGCGTCTCGAGCGCATGCTCCCCATCATCGCCGACGAGTTCCAGTTCCAGCACCAGCGGCACCGCGTGGAGGTCTACGGCCTCTGCAAGGACTGCCGCCAGCGTGACGTGGGAGGCATCGCCCCGTGAGCGACACCCCGAACCTCGGCCTCGTCGTCGCCTTCGCCGCGGGGCTGCTGAGCTTCCTCTCGCCCTGCGTGCTGCCGCTGGTGCCGAGCTACGTCGGCTTCCTGACCGGCATGAGCGTGCCGGAGCTCTCGACGCGGAAGCGCACGGCGCTGCTGCACGCGCTCTGCTTCGTGGTCGGCTTCTCGCTCATCTTCGTGCTGCTCGGCGCCAGCGCCACCGCCCTCGGACGCGCGCTCAAGTACAACCAGGTCTGGCTCACCCGCGTCGGCGGGGTGCTGATCACCATCTTCGGCCTCTACTGCCTCGGCGTCTTCAAGTTCGGCGCGCTGCAGATGGAGCGGCGGGTCCACCTCGAGAACAAGCCGGTGGGCTTCCTGGGCTCGGTGCTCGTGGGGATGGCGTTCGGCGCGGGATGGACGCCCTGCATCGGCCCGATCCTCGGCGCGATCCTGAGCCTCGCCACCGTCGAGGCCGACGTGGGGCGGGGCATGCTGCTCCTCGGCGCCTACTCCGCCGGCCTCGCGGTGCCGTTCCTGCTGGCCGCCGTCGCGGTGGAGAAGTTCTTCGACTGGTTCCAGGGCTTCCGGCGCTACCTGCCGTGGGTGATGCGGATCAGCGGCGTGCTGCTCGTGGTGGTGGGCGTCCTGATGATGACGGGCGAGTTCACGCGCCTCGCGAGCTGGCTGCAGGCCCTCACGCCGTCGTTCCTGAAGAACCGCATCTAGTCAGACGGTCTCCAACTCGGCCTCCAGCCGCTGGCGCCGCACCAGCTCCGCGTAGCGCCCGTCGTGCGCGAGGAGCTGCGCGTGGGTGCCGCGCTCGACCACCTTGCCCTCATCTAGCACGACGATCTCGTCCGCGTCGCGCACGGCGGCGAGCCGGTGCGAGATCACGATCGTCGTGCGCCCCGCGAGCGCGCTGCGCAGCGCGGTGAGGATCTTCGCCTCGGTCTGCGCATCCACGGCGCTCAACGCGTCGTCGAGCACGAACACCGGCGGCTCCTGCGCCAGTGCCCGCGCGATCGCCGCGCGCTGCTTCTGCCCGCCCGACAGGTTCACGCCCCGCTCGCCCAGCATCGTGTCGTAGCCGCTCGGCAGGTCGGCGAGGGCGGCGTCGAGCTGCGAGACGGCGGCGACGCGCTCGAGGCGGCCGTCGTCGGGCGCGCCGAGGAGCACGTTGTGGCGGAGCGTGTCGGAGAAGAGGAACGTCTCCTGCGGCACCATCCCCACCGCGCGCCGCAGCGTGCCGAGCTCGAGGGTGCGGATGTCGACGCCGTCGATCAGGATCCGTCCCTGGTCGGGATCGAACGCGCGACCGAGCAGCTCCGCCACGGTGGACTTGCCGGCACCCGTGGCCCCCACGATGGCGAGCGAGCGCCCGGCCGGCACGTGGAACGCGACGCCCTGCAGCGCCCAGCCGCGGTCGCGCACCGCGGGATAGCGGAACCAGACGTCCTCGAAGGTCACGCTGCGCGCTCCCGAGGCGGCCGGCAGTGCCGCCGGCGAGGGGGGCGACGTGATGGCCGGTGCCTGGTGCAGCAGCTCGTTGATGCGCTGGATGGCGGCCGCGCCTCGTTGCAGCAGGTTGATGGCCCAGCCGAGCGCGATCATCGGCCACACCAGCATGGCGAGGTACACGCTGAACGCGACGAAGGCGCCCGCCGTGATGGTCCCCGCGATCACGAGTCGGCCGCCGGTGAACAGCACGATCACGCCGCCTAGCCCGCCGAGGAGCGGCATGAGCGCGTGGAACGCGCCCTGCACCTTCGCCATGGCGAGGTTCCGCTTCAGGTACTCGTCGTTGAGCTCGCCGAAGTGCCGCTCCTCGGCGCGCTCCTGGCGGTAGGCCCGCACCACGCGCACGCCCGAGAGGTGCTCCTGCACGTACGTGCTCATGGTGCCGAACTGTTCCTGGATGGCGCGCGAGCGCTCGTGCACCACGCCGCCCAGCACCACCATGACGGCGGTGAGTCCGAGCAGCGGGAGCAGGGCCAGCAGCGCCAGCGGCAGGCTGATCTGTGCCATCTGCGGCACGATGAGCGCGGCGCGGACCGCCGTGTCCACGAGGTACATGAGCGCAGGTCCGGCCACCATGCGCACGGCCGTGAGGTCGTTGGTGGCGCGAGCCATCACGTCGCCGGTGGGGTGGCGGTCGAAGAATCCTGCGGATTGACTCAGGAGGTGGGCGAAGAGATCATCCCGCATCTCCGTCTCGATGCGCCGGCTGCCGCTGTTGAGCGTCTGGCGCATGCCGAAGCGCGCCGCGCCCCCCACGATGGCCACGGCCACGAGCAGCGCGGCACTGAGGACGACGGCGGTGACCGGCGCGCCCCGGCCGATCTCGTCGATGCCCCGCTCGAGGAATCGCGGTCCCGCGGTGGTGAACGCGTTCGAGACCAGCACGAGCACCAGGCCGAGGAGGTAGGTGCCCTGATAGCGCCGGAGATAGGGGAGGAGGGTACGCAGTTCACGCATTGGGGTAGCAATGTCTATGTGCGCCCGAACTCCGGGCAAGTCCGCATGACCAAGGAGCTTTGCATGAGATCGACCAGCTGCTTCTGGGCGTTGCTCGCCGTGGCCGCCGTCGGCTGCGGGAAGGGTGATACCCCCCAGGTCGCCGTGACCGATACGGCGAGCCGCGACCTGCAACTGGCCCCCGTGGATACCTCGGCCACGCTGGGCGACGTATCGCGGCCCGACACCGCGGGCACCACGGTCATGAACCCCGTGACCCCGGCGCCCGCGCCCCCGGCCCCGAAGCCGTCCAAGCCCGCGACATCGACGGCCGCGGCACCGACGAAGGCCGCCGAGAAGCCGGCCGCGCCGGCGCCGGCGCCGGTCCGCTCGCTCGACGCCGGCACCAAGATCTCGGCCACCACGCGCGACACCATCACGTCGGCCACCAACAAGGTCGGCGACGTGGTGAAGCTCCGGGTCGCATCCGACGTGACCGATGCTGAAGGCCGCACCGTGATTCCGGCCGGCTCGACCGTCACGGCGCGGGTCGCGGCGATCAAGTGGTCGGAGAACAAGAGCGACAAGGGCACGTTGAGGCTCGAGCCCACGTCGGTGGAGATCGGCGGGGTGTCGCACGACGTGTCGGGCACCATCGCGAACCCGACGTTCACCTACAAGAAGCGGGGCAGCGCGCTCGGTGATGCCGCGAAGCCCGCGGCGGGCGCAGCGGCCGGGGCCGTCGTCGGCGGCCTGCTCGGGAAGGGCACCGGCGCGGTGATCGGCGGCGTCGTCGGCGGTGCCGTGGGGACGCAGCGGATGGTGGAGACGAAGGACCGCGACATCGTCGTGGCGCCCGGCAGCACGGCCACCATCGAGCTGACGAGCGCGTTCAAGCGCTAGGCGCGAGGGGCGAGTGGGCGCCGGCGCCCACTCGCCCGTCCGTCAGTAGCCCGCCGGACCCCCGCCCGACCTCGGATCGCTCACCGCGATCCATCCTCCCGCCGTCCGCATGATCGCCTCGATGTCGCCGCCGGGGTTCTGCTCGCGGATCTCGTGACCCATGGCGCGCAGGCTGTCGATCGCCGCCGGCGTGAAGCCGCCGCGGTCGACGTTCAGCCGGTCGGGCGTCGCCTGATGATGCACGCGCGGCGCGCCGACGGCGTTCACGAGGTCCATGCGGTGGTCGATCACGTTCACCACCACCTGCAGCACCTGCGTGATGATGGTGGGCCCGCCGCGCGAGCCGAGCACCAGGAGCACCTCGCCCTCGGGGTCGAGCACGATCGTCGGCGTCATGTTCGAGAGCGGTCGCTTGCCCGGCTCGACCTCGTTGGGCGTGGCCTGCACCAGGCCCCAGCTGTTCGGGCGGTCGGGCGCGGTGCTGAAGTCGTCCATCTCGTCGTTGAGCAGGAAGCCCGCGCCCGAGACGGTCACGCCGCAGCCGTACAGGTCGTTGATGGTGGTGGTGGTGGCGACGGCCATCCCCTCCGCGTCCACGACGGAGTAGTGCGTCGTCGAGCCGGTGCCGGGCGAGGCGATCGCCGGCGTCGGCGTCGCGTGGGCCGGATCGATCGTGCGGCGGAGCGAGTCGCCCACCTGCGTCGTGAGCAGCCACGCGAGCGGCACGTCGTGGTAGGCCGGATCGGCCACATGGCGGTTCCGCATCACGAACGCGCGGCGCATCGTCTCGGCGTAGAGGTGCAGCATCGCCGCCGACCCGAAGGCCGGCACCGGGCCGCCGGCCTGCAGCATGTTGAGCATCATGCCGAGGGAGACGCCGCCGGACGCGACGGGCGGCGCGCCCAGCACGGTGTGGCCGCGGTACCGCATCGCCACCGGATCTCGCCAGATGGGCTCGTAGGCCGCCAGATCGGCGTGGGTGATGAGGCCGCCGCCGCGCTGCATCTCGGCCACGATGGAGTCGGCCACCCAGCCGCGATAGAAGCCGTCCGCCCCCTTGTCGCGGATGGTCGTGAGCGTGCGGGCGAGGTCCTGCTGCACCAGGCGCTCACCGGCGTCCGGCACGCGACCGCCCGGGAGGAAGATCTTCACGGAGGCGGGGAACTGCGCGAGCTTGGCGCTGTCGCTGCGGATGCGGGCGCTGCGGATCGAGTCGAGGATGAACCCGTCGCGCGCGAGGCGGATCGCGGGCTCGATCAGCGTCGTGAGCGGCAGGCGCCCGAAGCGGCGGTGCGCCTCCAGCAAGCCGGCCACCGAGCCCGGCACGCCCGCCGCGAGGTGTCCGATCCGGCTCTTGTCGGTGGGCTCGCCGTCGGGACCGATGTACATGTCGCGCCGGGCGGCGCCCGGTGCGCGCTCGCGATAATCGATGAGGAACGACTCACCGGACGCACGCCGGATGAGCATGAAGCCGCCCCCGCCGATGTTGCCGGCCTCCGGGTCCACCACCGCCATGGCGAACCCCGTGGCGACGGCGGCGTCCACGGCGTTGCCGCCCTGGCGCAGGACGTTCCGGCCCACCTCGCTGGCGATGACGTTGCCCGCCGCCACCGCCGCCTGGGGCACGGCGAGGCGCCTGGCGCGCGCGGGATAGGTCCAGCCCTCCGGGAAGGCGCTGCGCGCGGCGGCGGCCGGTGTGCCTGCCGGGGCCGCCGCCGGTGTCGGGGCGGGAGCGGGACTGGCCCCGCGACAGGCGGCCGCCACGAGCGACGCGACGGCGAGCAGCGAGCGGTATCGGGACACGGCCGATCCTTGGGCTGGCAGGAGGAAAGCGTGACGTGGTTGCTCGGAACGAACGACGCGACCTAATTTAGCAGCCCGTACGCCTCTTCTCCTTCCCCCGCGTGCATGCCTGACGACTTCCTCGATCCACGACTGACCGAGCGCCGCAACCCGCGCACCCGCGACATCGACCGCGCGTCGGCGGCGGAGATCGTCGACCTCATCAATGCCGAGGATGCCCAGGTGCCGGCGGCGGTGGCCGCCGCCCGGGCCGACCTGGCGCGCGCCATCGAGCTGCTCGAGGCGGCCTTCCGGGAGGGAGGCCGCCTCTTCTACGTCGGCGCCGGCACCAGCGGCCGCCTCGGCGTGCTCGACGCCGCCGAGTGCCCGCCCACGTTCGGCACGCCGCCGGAGATGGTGACGGGCATCATCGCCGGCGGCGCCCGGGCGCTGGTCCGCTCCGTCGAGGGCGCCGAGGACGACGTGAACGCGGGGATCGCCGCCATGAAGGAGCACGGCGTGGGCCCGCGCGACGTGGTGGTGGGCATCGCCGCGAGCGGCACCACGCCCTATGTGGGCGCCGCGCTGGCACAGGCGCAGACGGTCGGGGCGAAGACGGTGTTCGTCACCTGCACGGAGCCGCCGAAGCTGCTGCGCGAGACGTGCGAGGTGTGCATCGTCGTGCTCGTGGGGCCGGAGGTGGTGACGGGCTCCACCCGCATGAAGGCGGGCACCGCCACCAAGCTCGTGCTCAACACCCTCACCACCGGCGCCATGATCCGCCTGGGCAAGACGTACGGCAACCTCATGGTGGACGTGCGCGCCTGGAACGCGAAGCTCGAGGATCGCAGCCGCCGGATCCTGATGGAGGTCGCGGGCGTCACGAAGGTCGATGCCGCCGAGCTCCTGCTGCGGGCGGGCGGCAGCGTGAAGACGGCGCTCGTCATGGCC
>DASUOW010000022.1:0-2554 GCA_036276435.1 Gemmatimonadales bacterium | reverse complement strand
AACTTCACCTACTTCCTCGACGACGCCGACCAGGGCGACGAGTTCAACCAGCGCGAGGAGCGCACCGTGGTCGGCCTGAACGCGCGGCATGCCCAGGAACTGCGAGCCCTCGGTCGGGCGCACCAGCTCACCGTCGGGTTGCAGACGCGGGCCGACGTCATCGAGGGGCTCGGGCTGTATCGCACCGTGGACCGCGCACGCACCGGCACGGTGCGGCGCGACGACGTGACGCAGTGGGGCACCGGCCTCGTCGCCTCGCTGCAGACGACGTGGACACCGAGACTGCGGTCCACGGTGGGCCTGCGCGGCGATGCATACCTGTTCGACGTCACGAGCGACCTTGCCGCGAATTCCGGGCGGCGCTCCGCCGGCATCGTGAGCCCCAAGGCGTCGCTGGCCTACGCGCCGTCGCCCGCCGTGGAGCTCTACCTGGGCGGCGGCTTCGGCTTCCACAGCAACGACGCGCGCGGCACCACCATCACCGTCGATCCCGTCACGGGTGATCCGGCCGCGCCGGTGGACCCGCTGGTGCGCTCGCGTGGCGCGGAAGCGGGCGTGCGGGCGACGCCGCTCGCCGGCTGGCGCTCCACGCTCACCGTCTGGGCCCTCGAGCTCGACAGCGAGCTGCTCTTCGTCGGCGACGGCGGCATCACCGAGCCGTCGTTCCGGAGTCGCCGCCGCGGCATCACGTGGACCAACGACTACCGGCCGATCCCGTTGCTCGCATTCGACCTGGACATTTCGCTGGCGCGGGCGCGCTTCACCGGCGTGCCGGCGGACGAGACCCACGTGCCGGGCGCGCTCGAGAACGTCGTCTCGGCCGGCGTGACGTGGCAGTCGCCCGTGCGCGGGCTCGTCGGCGCGGTGCGGGTGCGGCATCTGGGATCGTATGCGCTCGTCGAGACGAACGCGGCGCGCGCCACGCCGACGACGCTGCTCAATGCGGAGGTCGGCTGCACCCTCGCCGGTGTGCGACTGCAGGTCGGCGTGCTCAACGTCCTCGACCGGCGCGCGAGCGACATCCAGTACTACTACGCGTCACGCCTCCCGGGTGAGGCGCCGGGAGGCGTGGAGGACGTGCACTTCCATCCGGTCGAGCCGCGTCAGCTGCGCGTCACGCTGGGCTGGGGCCTCTAGGCGTCGCGCCTCACCACGTCCAGAAGCGGTCGGGCCGCATCAGCGGCAGTTCCTCGCGCGTCGCGGTGCGGTCGAGCAGCTCGCGCACCAGCACGCCCGTGATGCCCGCCAGCAGGATGCCGTTGCGGCCATGACCCGTGGCGTACCACAGTCCCTGCAGCGACGGCTCGGCGCCGATGATCGGCAGGCCGTCGGGGCTCATCGGCCGGAGCCCGGCCCACGAGCGCCGCACGCCGGTGGAGGCGAGGGCCGGATACAGCGCGCTCACCTTCGCGACGATGCTCGCGAGCCCCGCCTCGGTGACCTGCGGCCGGAAGCCGACGTACTCCATCGTCGAGCCGAGGATCGCCTCGCCCTCGCGGAACAGCATGTAGCTGTTGTGATGGTAGAAGACGGCGGGCGGCAGGCCGGCAGGCCACGGCACGGCCGCCATCTGTCCGCGCACGGGCTCCACCGACAGCGGCCGGGGCAGGCCGTCGAGGTGCCCCGACCAGGCGCCCGCCGCGATCACGACGTCGGGGGCGGAGTAATGCTCCTTGCCGCGCACGCCGGTTACTCTTCCGTTCGCGCTCTCGATGGCGGTGACCTCGTCCTGCACCAGAGTGGCGCCGCGGCGCTGGGCGTCCTGCAGCAGCGCACGCACCAGCCGGATCGGGTCGAGGGTGGCCTCGCGCGGGGCCCACAGGGCGCCGCAGCTGGGGCCGAGCTGTGGCCAGCGCGCGCGCACCTCGCCCGCATCGAGCCAGTCGCAGAGATGGCCATGCTGGCGCTGCAGCGCCACGCGGCTGCGGAGCACGGCGGCGGTGCGCTCGTCGGTGGCGACGTTGGCGATGCCCGAGCCCCACAGGCCGATGTCGATCCCGGTGCCCTCGAGCAGCTCGGAGGCGAGGATCACGTAGCGTTCGCGCCCGGCGATGCCCAGGTCGAAGAGGGGCGCCTCGGGCTCGGTCTCGATCTGGGGCGCGAGCATGCCGGCGGCGGCCCGCCATGCCTCGCCGTCCGGGACGCCGCGCTCCACCAGGAGCACCCGGCGGCCGGCCACCGCGAGCTCACGGGCGCACGCGGCCCCGACCACGCCGCCGCCGACTACGATAACGTCTGGATTTGCAGGCACTTGGAGTCCGATGAAACTATCTGAAACATCGTCCGTACAGTCCTTCGGCCGACATTCTTCTGGAGGAAGATACACATGATCCGGTCCATCTTCGGCTTCGCAGTGTTCGCCGTTCTGGCCATGTTCGCGGTGAAGTTCTTCTTCAAGCTCTTCGGCCTGGCGCTGGGGCTGCTGACCACGGTACTGTGGCTGGCCTTCTGGGGCTGGATCATCTACCTGATCCTCAAGATGGTGGCCCCGCGCACGGCGGCGTCGGTGAAGGAGACGATCAGCGGCAAGCCGGCCGTCTGACGCCGGCGGGAC
>DASUOW010000021.1:0-3848 GCA_036276435.1 Gemmatimonadales bacterium | reverse complement strand
AGGTCGTCGTCCCAGGTGCGCGTGGCGAGGTTGTAGAGCAGCGTGCGCGAGGCGTTGGTGTGGTCGCTCACGTGCAGCCCGCCGGTGAGGCACGCCACGAGCCACGACTCGATGGTGCCGAAGGCGAGCTCGCCCGCCTCGGCCCGGCGGCGCAGGTCGCGGTCGAGCAGCAGCCACTCGAGCTTGGTGGCGGAGAAGTAGGGGTCGGCGACGAGGCCGGTCTTGCGGCGGAGCATCGGCTCGAGGCCGGCGTCGCGCAGCTCGCGGCAACGCGCCGTGGTGCGGCGGTCCTGCCAGACGATGGCGGGCGCCACCGGGCGCCGCGTGGCACGATCCCAGAGCACCACCGTCTCGCGCTGGTTGGTGATGCCGAGGGCAGCGGGCCGTTCCCCGCCCCGCTCCACCGCCTCGCGCATCGCCTCGACGGAGACGCGCAGGATCTCGAGCGCGTCGTGCTCGACGCGGCCCGGCTCGGGAAAATGCTGGGTGAACTCGCGGTAGCCGTGGCCGATGATGCGGCCGTCATCGCGCACGAGGAGCGCGGTGGCGCCGGTGGTGCCTTCGTCGAGGGCGAGGATCGAGGGCATGGGGGATCCTCCGTCGGTGGAAGCCGTGGGTCTGGTGCGCGGCGATCCGTGCGAGGGCTCGGTGCGCGAGCTCGAGAACGCGAAACGCGGCGGCTGAAGCCGCCTCTCGGCCCACGTGTCGCTGAACCGACGCAGGGCGGAGGCCGACGGTTGGACACCCGAGTCGGGGTGCCCATCCGTGTCATTGCGAGGAGCGAGCGCAGCGAGCGACGCGGCAATCCCGGTGCATTAGCACGGAGCCGAGGCCGGCATCGCGCAGGACTCCGCCCCGATGCACCGGGATTGCCGCGGCCCCTGCGGGGCCTCGCAATGACACGGGACTCATCCCCCTGCTTCACGTCGCTTCAGCGACAGCCTTCAGCCGAGCCGCGGCTTCAGCCGCGAGACCAATCTCGCCGTGCCCCTCCCGATCTCACCGCCCCAGCCGCGCCGCGATCTCCCCGCTCCTCAGCACCCCCGCATCCGTGATGAAGCCGGTGATCAGCTCCGCCGGCGTCACGTCGAAGGCCGGGTTCCACACGCCCACGCCCTCGGGCGCGGTGCGCGTGCCGTGGAGCGCCGTGACCTCGGTGGCGACGCGCTCCTCGATGGGGATGCCGGCGCCGGTGTCGATGGCGGGGTCGAAGGTGGAGCGCGGCGCCGCGACGTAGAACGGCACGCCGTGCGCGCGGGCCGCCAGCGCCAGTGGATAGGTGCCGATCTTGTTGGCCGTGTCGCCGTTGGCGGCGATGCGGTCGGCGCCCACGAAGATGGCCGCCACGTCGCCGCGGCGAAGCCGGCTCGCCGCCATGTTGTCGGCGATCACGGTGACGTCGATGCCCGCGCGGCTCAACTCCCAGGCCGTCAGGCGGCTGCCCTGCAGCAGCGGGCGCGTCTCGTCGGCGACGACGCGCACGCGGCGGCCGGCGGCGTGCGCGGTGTAGATCGGCGCGAGCGCCGTCCCCATGCCGCCGGTGGCGAGCGCGCCGGCGTTGCAGTGGGTGAGCACCGTCGCCCCGTCGGGGACGAAGGCCAGGCCATGCCGCCCGATGCACGCGCACATCTCGCGATCCTCGGCGTGGATCGCGAGCGCCTCCGCCTCGAGCGCCGCAGCGAGGGCCTGCGCCTCGCCCGTCACCGCGCGCGCCACGCCGAGCATCCGCTCGATGGCCCACCGCAGGTTCACCGCGGTCGGCCGCGTCACGACGAGCTCCTCGGCCGCCGCCTCGACCGCGCGCAGCGCCGCGACCCTCCCTCCCGTCAGCGTGCCCGCCTGCCGTGCCGCGAGCGCCACGCCGTAGGCCCCCGCGATCCCGATGAGCGGCGCCCCGCGCACCCGCAGCAGCGAGATCGCCTCGGCCATCCCGGTCACGGTGTCGAGCGTCAGGTAGCACTCCTGCAGCGGCAGGAGCGTCTGGTCGAGGATGCGGATGCCGTCCGGCGTCCAGGTGATCGGCTGTGGCAGGCTCATGCGCGGAATCTACGGGGGTGGACCGGCGGAGGTTAAATTCCGCCCCATCGCGGTGCAGCCCTCCGCCCCGCCGCTTGCCCACCCCGACCCGAATCCGCCATGGCCTTCGAGACGCTGCTCCTCGAGATCACCGACGGCATCGCCCGCGTCACGGTGAACCGCCCCGACAAGCTGAACGCGCTCAACGCGACCGTGATCCGCGAGCTTGGCGAGGCCGCTGCGGCGCTCGACGCCGACACGGCGGTGCGTGGGGTCATCCTCACCGGCGCGGGTCCCAAGGCGTTCGTGGCGGGCGCCGACATCGGCGAGCTCACGACGCAGGACCCCATCAGCGGCAAGGCGCGCTCGCTGGTGGGCCAGGCGGTGTTCCGCCGATTCGAGCGGATGTCGAAGCCCGTCGTCGCCGCCGTGAACGGCTTCGCGCTCGGCGGCGGGTGCGAACTCGCCATGGCGTGCCACATCCGCCTCGCGTCGGACAACGCGAAGTTCGGGCAGCCCGAGGTGAAGCTGGGGCTCGGGCCCGGGTACGGCGGCTCGGTCCGGCTTCCGCGACTGGTCGGCAAGGGCCGGGCGCTCGAGCTGCTCCTGACGGGTGCGATGATCGACGCCCAGGAGGCGTATCGGATCGGCCTCGTGAACCGCGTCGTGCCCGCCGACCAGTTGCTCGGCGAGGCGGAAAAGCTGGTTCGGGCGATCGCCGAGAACGCGCCGCTCGCCATCCAGATCGTGCTCGAGGCGGTCGACGCCGGCTCGGAAATGAGCTTGGAGGACGCGCTGCTGCTGGAGGCGAACCACTTCGGTTTGGCGTCCTCCACCGAGGACATGCGGGAGGGAACGCGGGCCTTTGTTGAGAAGCGGAAAGCGGCGTTCCGGGGGCGCTAGAATTCCCTGCAAATCGTTGTCTGGATTGACTATATTTCCCTCCGTCCCGGGGGAGCCCGAGGCCGTTCCCAGGCCCCCCTCACAATTGGTTTTCAAACGCTGGCGGACCCGCTCACGATGCGCCTGACACGCCTCGCGGTGCGCGGGTTCCGGAACCTCGAGGCGCACGAACTCGACGTTCCCGAGACCGGTGTGGCCCTGATCGGACGGAACGGTCAGGGCAAGACGAACCTGCTCGAGGCGATCTACTACCCGGTCATCCTGCGCTCCTTTCGCGGGGCCGGCGATGCGGACCTCGCGCAGTTCGGCGGCCCCGGCTTCCGGCTGGAGGCCGAGGTGGCCGGTGGCGCGGCCGAACGGGTGGACGTGGTGTTTTCGGCGGCCACGAAGAAGAAGCGGGTGACGTGCGACGGCGCCGACGAGCCGCGCCTCGCCGACGCGGTGGGCCGCTGGCTGGCGGTGGTGTTCCTGCCGGACGACGTGGCGCTGGCGGGTGGCGGCGCGGCCGAGCGGCGGCGCTACCTGGACCGGATGCTGTCGCTGGCCGACCGGACCTACCTGCGGGCCCTTCTGCGCTATCGCGAGGCGCTCGCGCAGCGGAACGCGGCGCTGCGGCAGCGGCGGGACGACGTGGCGGTGGCCTGCGAGTCGGAGCTGGCGCGGACGGGGGCGGTGATCTCGGCGGCGCGCGCCGCATGGTGTGCGCGGATGGCCGAGCGGTTCACCGCCGAACTCGGGGGGCTGGGCGAATCCGGCGCACCGGGGCTGCGCTATCGCGGCGCGAGCGAGTTGGCCGATCCGGCGGCATGGCCCGAGGCGCTGCGGCGCGCGGAGCGGCGGGATCGGCAGCTGGGGCTCACCACGGTGGGGCCGCACCGCGACGAACTGGTGCTGGAACTCGATGGACGGCCGCTCCGGGCGTTCGGCTC
>DASUOW010000020.1:0-12316 GCA_036276435.1 Gemmatimonadales bacterium | reverse complement strand
ATCTTCTCGAGATTGGCGAGGTTGAGCCGCTCGAGGAGCTTGCGGTGGATGCGCCCGCGCAGCAGCGCGCGCTCGTGCTGCTGGTCGCCGGTGAGCGAGCCGTCGGCCGGCGGCAGCTCGGCCGGCGTGCTCGCGCGCGCGGCGGGTGCCTTGGTCGTGGCCGGCAGGTCGGCGTTCGGCTGCTCCCAGGGGAGCGGGTTCCGTGCGATCGGGTCACCCATCGATCATCCCTCCTTCTTCGGACTGCCCGCGGGTACCCGGAACATGCCCGTGATCTTGCCCATGAGGCCGGCGCGGTGGTCGCCCTGTTCGGACGACGTGCCGACGATGCGATCCACCAGGTGCTTGATGCTCTTCGCGTACGGCGACTTGGCGCCGTTGAGGACTACCGGCTTCGACGTGTTGATCGAGAGGATGACCGATTCGTAGTCGTTGGCCAGCGTGGCGAACACCGGCATCTGCAGCGACTTCTCGATGTCGGCCACCGTCACCTCGCCCGCCGGGTCGAACCGGTTGATGACCAGATGCGTGGCGTCGTCGCCGGCCGGCGTCACGCGCCGCACCAGCGGCAGGGCGCGCTGGATGTTCCGCAGCGACGGCAGGTCCACCGTGGCCACCAGGAACACCATGTCGGCCTGCTCGAAGGCGCCGAGGGTCGCGGGGCCGAACGACTTCGAGGTGTCCACCAGCACGTAGTCGTAGTGCCCGCGCAGGTAGCTCAGCACCCGGCGGACCTGTTCCTCCGTGATCGTCGGCACGCTGTCCGGCTGGAACGGCGCCGAGAGCAGGTGGATGCCGGACGGATGGCGCTCGATGTACGACGCCATCAGGCCCTGGTCCATGCGATGGAAGTTCTGGATCAGGTCCACGAAGTTGAACTTGGGCTGCATGCCCAGCAGCAGCGACGTCTCGCCCAGTTCGGTCTCGAGGTCCACCAGCAGCGTGCGCTTCGTGGTGCGCCGGTGCAGCTCGATGGCGGTGTTGATCGCCGCCGTGGTGGAGCCGGAGCCGCCCTTGGCGCTGAAGAAGACGTAGACCTGGCCCGCCTCGGTGGGCGCGTCGCCGCCGGTGCGCTCGACCCGGCTCCGCACGCGGCCGAGGAGCTCGTCCAGCGCCTCGGTGGTCACCGGCTTGGGCAGGAACTCCGCCACGCCGGCGCGCATCGCGTTGAGCAGCAGGTCGGTGGTGGCCATGTTGCCGATGGCCACCACCGTCAGCTCCGGGGCGCTCTCGACGAGGTGCTTCGCGAGCGCGAGGCCGAGCGACGGATCCTCGTCGAGGTCCAGCATCAGGAGCGCGGGGGCCGCTTCGCGCACCTCGCGCACCTGCGGCAGCGCGAAGTCCTTGAAGGGCAGCTCCAGGTCGAGCGTCAGCGTGAGCTCCATGGGACGCTCGCGCAGGAACGCCTGCACCGCCGACCGGACGGCCGGATCGGTGCTGACGAGGATGCCGCGGATGGCGCGACGGCTGGCCATGATGCTCTCGTGCTCCTTGAGTGCCGGCGAGTCTACTCGACCAGCCGGATGATCTTGGTGTCGGCGACCGGAGTGGATCCGTTGCCGCCGCCACCCGTCCCCGACACCGCCGGCGTCAGGAACCGTGTCACGACGATGTCGTTGTTGCCGCACCGCGGCGAAGGCTGCCCGTTGTTCGCGTTCACGCAGCCCTCGAAGAACATGTAGCGGAACTGGTTGAACCGAAGCGGGTTGCTCGGCCCGCCGCCGCTGCCCATGGCGTAGTCCGGGTCCATCATCGGCACCACGCCGATGCGCGGGTTGCCCAGCGTGATGAGCTGCTCCGGCGTGTAGAAGTTGCCGTTGCGGTCCGTCGCGCCGTGCTCGCCCTGCTCGATGACGCCGTTGTTGTTGCGGTCGATCTCGGTCCAGTCGAGCGCGAGCGGGTCCGAATCGATCAGGTCCTGAATGCCCTGCGTCGTGGGCCCGATCATGTTGCCGGTCTCGCGCTGGTAGTCGGTCAGCTCGTTCCCGTCGATCTCGGTGGTGTTGCACTCCCGGATGTTGTCCCGGTAGTCGGCACCGCCCGAGCTGCCCGGCGGCCGCCACGGCGAGAAGTAGCCGGGCGCGAATGCCTGCTGCGGGTCGCCGAACTTCACGTTGAGCCGCCGGCCGCCGTCGTTCTGGTATGCGAAGCCGGTGCTCGGGTCCCGCGCCAGGGTCGGATCGAGCCGCCCCCCGATCGTCGTCGGGTTGCGGAACTCGCTCCCGAGCCCCGTGGCGCTGGGTTCGCCCGCCTCGCCGTAGCGATCGCCCTGCGACTGGTCGTAGGTCCACTGCTCGCCGGTGCTGTTGTTCCCGTTGCCGGTGCCGATGTCGTTCAGCTCGTTGCCGTTCGGGTCCTGGGTCGCCTCGTCCCAGAAGTCGGCGAGGGCGAACGGCTTGACGCACATCGTGTTGCCGGCGTCCAGGGCGCGGGCCGCGGCCACGGCGCCGATCGGCGTGCTGCCCACCCCGAACATCCGCGCGAACCACGTGCGCACGGCGGCGCGGCGCACCCACACCCGCACCTTCTGGCTGTCGGGGATGACGTTCACCGTCACTTCCGAGGTGGTGTCGATCATGCCGCCGGTCATGTAGTTCCGGCTGGCCAGTTCCATCGCCTGACGGCGCGCCGTCGGCACGGCGTCGGCCGGGATGGTGAACTGCCGGAAGGCATCCGCGCCAGCCAGCGCCGCCGCGTCGGCCGCGCGCTGGGCCTCGCCCTTGGTCTTGTAGAGCATGCCAAGATCGATCGCGAGCGCGAGCACGGACAGCAGCCCCACCATCATGATCGCGGTCAGCGCCAGCGTCCCGCCGCGCCTGCCGCTCCATCCCCACCGTTGTGCCGACATGCCAAGCCTCCTCTGACCGTCCACCGAGCCCCACTTACTCTAACCAACCGCCGTGTCGCCCGGACGACCGAGGCGGGAGGCCGATCGATCGGCTCCCGCGCCGGACGCCCCTCATGTTCGGGTCTACTTCTTCGGCATGATCGAGCCGCACGCCGGCTTCGCCGGATCGGCCAGGTTGCACTTCACCGGCAGCGAGTCGCGCCACGAGCCGTCCGCCTTGCGCAGCGGGCTCGCCAGCATCGAGTCGCGCATCCAGCCCGACCAGTCCCAGGTGCCCGGTTCACGCGTCGGCAGCTCCGGCGCCCGGTCCTGGCCACGCACCAGCTGGGGCGAGATCAGCACCAGCAGCTCCGTCTGCTCCTGCCGCTTCTGCCGCGACTTGAACAGCTCGCCGATGATCGGGATGTCGCCCAGCAGCGGGATCTTGCTCACCGACTCGAGGGTGCGGTTGTCGAGCAGGCCCGCCAGCGCGAGGTACTGTCCCTCCATCAACTCCACCTCGGCCTCCGCCTTCCGGCTGAGCAGGGTGGGGATGACGTAGCCCTGGAACTGGAGGCCGTTCGCGAAGTCGAGCGTCGACACTTCCGGCGCCACCTTCAGCCGGATGCCACCATTGCGCATGATCGTGGGCGTGAACTTCAGCTTCACGCCGAACTCCTTGAACTCGATGGTCACGGCGCCGGTCGCACCTCCCCCCCCGGCCGCGCCACCCTGCACGACCGGGAAGGGGAACTCGCCGCCCGCCAGGAACGTCGCTTCCTTGCCCGGCAGCGTCAGCAGGTTGGGCTCGGCCAGGCTCTTGATGTTGCCCTTGGTGATCTGCGCATTGATCTGGGCCTCGACGAACGCTCCCAACGCCGGGTTGCCCAGGAGGAACTGCACGATGCCGTCGGAACTGTTCGCCCCGCCGGCCCAGTCCATGGGGTTGGTCGGGATCCGGTCCACGTTCGCGCCACGGAAGGCGAACGACAGGTCCTTGACCGCGCTGCGGCTCACCTCGGCGAACCGCACCTTGAGCAGCACCTGCACCGCCGGCGGCGTGGCGAGGTTGTCGATGACCGTCGCCCCGGTGGAGCTGGCCGCCTCGACCGCGCGGGAAACGACCGTCGCGTCGCGCACGGTGCCCGAGAGCACGATGGCCTTGCCGTTCGACTGCACGCTGATGCTCTCGCCGGGGAGCATGTCCCGGAGGAAGCGCTGCAGCGAGGCGACGTCGGGCGCCACCTCGATCGAGTAGAGTCGCGGCTCGCCGGCCTTGTCCCACAGCACGAGGCTGGTGGAGCCGACGGTCTTGCCGTTGATGAGCAGCTCGCTCGGGCTCACCACCACGGCCTGCGCGATCTCGGGCTCGCCGATGGCGTAGCGCTCGAAGGCCACGGGGTTCACCAGCAGCGCCGAGCTGCCGCGGGTCACGGTGAGGTAGTTCGACGGCGTCACCATCGCCCGCTGCGCCGAGAGCGGCGGAGCGGCGGCGAGGACGAGGCCCAGGCCACACGCCCGGGCGATGAACCTGACAAATGAACGGGTCACGGACATCCTCCGGTGTGGGCTCACGGCGTGGTCGAGAAGCGGCGGACGGTGCGAGCGCCACCTTCGAAGCCTTCGACGATCGTCTCCTGCTCCTGCGGCAGCCGCGGCATCACGGGGCTGCGGGACGGCAGCGGCCGGCGCACGAGGCCGCCGCCGAGGGCCTTCTTCTCGGCGAACAGCAGCGTGGTCTGCCGGGCGCCCGGCGTCTCCACCTCGACCGTGTCGAGCTGGTTGCGGAGCGCCATGTGGATGCGGCCCTGATTGGTGGCGAGCGCGAGCGTCTCGGCCTGTGCGGGCGTCACCTGCAGCGTGATCACGCTGACCGGCATCGGCTTGCCCTCGGCATCCTTCTGGATGACCTGGCCCGACGCGAGCGCGGAGATGTTCTGGAGGATGGAGCGCGTGATCGGCTCCTTCTTGTCGTCGAGCGGATCGGGCATCGTCAGCAGCACATCCACCCGCGTGCCCGGCGTCACGAAGCCCGACACGTCGGACACCT
The DNA here is from genome assembly GCA_036276435.1 of Gemmatimonadales bacterium. Taxonomy (GTDB): domain Bacteria; phylum Gemmatimonadota; class Gemmatimonadetes; order Gemmatimonadales; family GWC2-71-9; genus JAGGAG01. Next base: position 7,439 of record DASUOW010000020.1, on the reverse strand, counting down.
CGTCCACCGCCACGGAGAGTGCGCGCATGCCCTCGCCGATCAGGACCGGCATGCCGCCGCCGGCGCCCGTCGGGGCGAGCTTGCTGTCGAGGAACGGTTCGTTGAGGCGCATCGGCGCGAGTACGCCGCGGCCCACCACCGTCTTGGGATCGGTGAGCAGGCCCTGCGGCACGGCGTCGCCGGGCCAGTCGATGACACGGAGGTCCTTGTCGGCGACGACCGTCCCGACCGGGAGGTCGCGGATCGCCACGAGTGCCTTGCCGCTCGACACCGGCCGGCCCTCGAGCAGCGGGGTGGCCTGGGACCGGAGGTAGCGGACGGCCAGCAGCGCCGCGAGCAGACCACTCGCGATGGCTACGACCAGCAGCAGGGTGCGCGATCGGGGTGCCGCCATCGTGGACTCCTTATTCCTTGCGCATCTGGGTCGAGGTGGACAGCGTCAACGAACCGTTCGAATTCGTGTTCGCGAGGTTCATCAGCTGCTTCAGGAAGATGAACCTGTACGGCATCTGCACCTGCACGTTCAGCACGCGACCACGCGTGAGGTTGAAATCCGTCACGGCCGTGCATGCCGCCGTGCAGTCCTGCCAGGTGATCTGCGTCTGCGTCGAGTCGAAGCCGGCCGCCTGGATCTTCGCCTTGATCGCCGTGGCCACCTGCGTGGTGGTCAGCGTCGGGTCGAACACCACCGCCCGTCGCGCCCCCTCGCGTGCCGCGTCCGTGATCGTCTGCTGGAGATTCCACGCTCGGCCGAACTCGATCACGCCGATGACCAGCAGCATGAAGATCGGAACGACCAGCGCGAACTCCACCATCGCCTGTCCTGACCTTCCCCCAAACAACTTCCGGGCCACGTTGCTCATGCCCGACCTCCCATGAACCACCAGATGAGTGCGCCGGCCGACATCGCCACCCCGTAGGGCACGTAGCCAAGCGCCGCGGTTTTCCTCTCGGGCAGGTGCCCCGATCGTCCCAGCGTCAGGAGGTGCTTCATGCCGGCTCCCGCGCGGAGGATCGCCACCCACAGTGTGCCCTGCCGAGCCGACTCCACGATGGCCAGGATGCCACCGGCCACTGCCATCGCGAGTATTGCATAGAGCAACTGGACCGGGCCAAAGAAGGTGCCCAGCGCCATCATGTACTTCCCGTCGCCCGCGCCCAGGATGCCCGTTGCGAACGCCGTCATGCCTACCACCAACCCGACGAGCCCACCGAGCAGGGCCCCGGAGACGGAAAGGCCTCCAGGCAGCGCGGAGAGCGCCACCCCGAGGCTCGTCGCCCCGATGGTCAGCCAGTTGGGAAGCCGGCGCGTCTGCCAGTCCCAGCCGGCCGCGACGACGGCGATCACGCAGAGAAGAACCGTCGTGGCCATCGGCATCAGGTCGCCCCGCGACTCCGGGGGTCGAGTGGGGGCGGCGGTACGGCTGCCGCCCCCACCCGAACCGGAGATCCCGAGAACTGCCTTAGTACGAGTTGCCCGGTGCGTTGTTGAGCGTGTTCCGCGACGTGTTGAACACGTTGCCGATCGAGTTGCGGAACAGCACCAGGATCGCGATGAGGCCGATGGCCACGAGCGCGATGATGAGCGCGTACTCGGTCAGGCCCTGGCCCGACTCGTCGTTCCAGAAGTTCTTGAAGAGCTTCGTCATACGGGTAGTCTCCGGTTGCCGCCCCGACCCAGTAGGGGACCTCGGTGACGGGGCGTCGCTGCCGCCGAGGCCTGATGAAAGTCGCTGAATGCGCGGACGTGCCGCTCTTTCGATGAGTGGACAAGGCAAACCTGATGCCGCGACTTGCAGGGGGGTGTCAACCGCGGTATTCAAAGGACTTAGCGAGACTTCCGGCCCCGGGAGGGGACGGAACGACTTCCTTGTAATCGCAGGCCTATCATGCAACATGTCGTGGAGGTGCGACGATCCCGACGGTGCTGTTGCGCCCGCCCGGCCCTCGTTTTGCTTTGGCCACAATCACTTGAGTGGCCTAGCTATCACCCACGATATTCGCCCAATTACGCGACACTGGAGCCCAGACTCATGCAGAATCTTGCTTGTTCTAGTGAAAAGCAAGCGGGAGAAGTGTGGGAAGGAATCTGCGGAATCCCGGACTGGTCAACCGTCACGGGCATGTCCAGAATCCAGCCAGTAAGCCACAAGTGACGTCTCGCCAGTCGCTTGGCGCCGCCGACCACGGCACCCGCTCCCCAGCGCCCTCGGTGCCGGCAATCGTCTTCCTGTTCTGGCTGCTGGTGACCCCGCTCCTGCTCGCCAACCGGATGCTCAACGCCGACGGCGACCTGCCCCGGCACCTCCGCCACGGCGAGACGATCCTCGCCACGGGCGACGTCATCCGGCTGGAGCCCTTTACCTACACGCGGCCGGGCATCGAGTTCGTCGGCATGGAGGTGGGGAGCCAGCTCCTTTATACATGGGTGCACCGGGTGGCGGGGCTCGCCGGCGTCGAGCTGGCAGCGAGCGCCATCATCGCGGCGGCCTTCGCGCTCCTGGCGGCGTTCCTCATCCGCCGGGGCACCGACCCCCTGCTCGGCTTCCTCACCGCCATGGCCGCCGCCATGGTGGGGATGCTGCACTGGGTCGCCCGGCCCCATGTCGTCTCCTATGTATTCATCGTCCTGCTGCTCGCGATGCTCGAGCGCGAGCGGCCGCCGAAGTGGTGGCAGTACGCCCTCCTCTTCCTCATCTGGACGAACCTGCACGGCGGCTGGGTCTTCGGCGGGCTGCTCTGCGGCATCTATATGGTGGGGTGGTTCCTCGAGGCCCGCCTGCCGCACGCGCCGCCGTATGCGATGGCCCGCGCGCGCAACGCGCTCCTGGGCGGCCTCGTCGCCGCCGCGGCCTGCTTCGTGAACCCCTACGGCGCGAAGCTGCCGGCGCACATCGTCTACCACTTCAAGGAACGCTTCCTCCTCGACAATACGAACGAGTTCCGCTCGCCCGACTTCCACATGATCGGGCCGAAGTTCTTCCTGGCGGCGCTGCTCGTGCTGCTCTTCGCCTTCGCGATCACCCGGGAGCGCCCGCGGCTGCCGCGGCTGCTGCTGATCGTCGCCGGCGTCTACTTCGCGCTCATCAGCCAGCGCAACATCACCGTCTTCGCGCTCACCGCGCTGCCGGTGGCCGCGCTCTCCTTCGATGCGGCGTGGCGCCGGCTGCCCGATCCGCGCGGACTGCGCGCCGGCTTCGCGCGCGCATCGGCCGCCGCGTCGACGTGGCCCTGGGTGGGCGTCGGCACCCTGCTGGCGCTGGTGCTGGCACTCCGGCACGGCCGTGTGGGCGGCGTCGAAGTGGTGCCCGACCGGTTCGATCCGCAGATCTTCCCCGTGGCCCTCGTCGAGCAGGCCCGGGCCGAGCGCCTCGAGGGCCGCATCTTCCACGAGTTCACGTGGGGCGGCTACCTGCTCTACGCCTGGCCCGAGCAGAAGATCTTCATCGACGGCGGCACCGACGTGCTCGGGCCCGACCTGATGCGGACCCACATGGAGATCACGCGGCTCCAGCCCGGCTGGCGGGAGCACCTCGCCGGCTGGCAGGTGGACTGGGCGCTGCTCGCACCGCGCACGCCGCTCGCCTCGCAGCTCGCGCACGAGCCCGGCTGGCGCCTCGACCGGTGCGACCGGACGGCGGCGCTGTTCCACCACGACGGCGCCACGGCCGCGAGCGACTCGCTCGCCCCGCAGCGCCTCGGCGTCTGCGCGGACACCGCCCGCACCGACACAGCGCGGGCCGGCCGGTGAGCATGGCGTGGCGCCGGCCCTCGCTGCCCGCGCTCGCCTTTCTCACCTGGCTGCTCATCGCGGCCGTCGGCTTCGGCGGCCGCTTCCTCAACGGCGACGGCGACACGGCACGCCATCTCCGCCACGGCGAGACGATCCTCGCGCGCGGCGACGTGATCCGGAACGATCCCTTCTCGTTCACCCGCCCGGGTGAGCCCTACGTCTCGTTCGAATACGGCGCGCAGGTGCTGCTGGCGCTCGCCCACCGCATCGCGGGACTGGGAGGCGTCGTGGCCCTGGGCGCAACGCTCGCGGCACTGGCCGTAGCGCTCACGCTCCGCTTCATGCTGCGGCGCGGCGTGGAGCCGGCGGCGGCGTACGTCGCGGCCGCGATCGGCGCCGTGCTCCTCGCCACCCACTGGATCGCGCGGCCGCATCTCTTCACGTTCGTGCTGCTGGCCGTGCTGCTCGAGCGGCTCGACCGGCCGAAGGCCCCGGCGCCGTTCGCGATCCTCGCGCTCTTCGTGGTGTGGGCCAACCTGCACGGCGGCTGGGTGTTCGGCATGGCGCTGCTCGGCGCATGGGCGCTCGGCCGCCTCGTCGATGCGTGGCGTACCGGAGGCCCCGAGGAGTGGAGCCTCGCCCGAGCCACGCTCTGGAGCGTGCCCGCGGCGGCGATCGCCACCCTGCTGACGCCCTACGGCACCGCGGCGCCGCTCCACCTCGCCGCGCACCTCAACGACTCCGCGCTGCTGCGCACCGCGCACGAGTTCCGCCCGCCCACCTTCACCGACGCGGGGTCGCTCGTCTTCCTGCTGCTGACGATCGGCGCCACGATCGGCTTCGCGCGCGCCTGGCCCCGTACCGGACTGCCGACGCCGCACCTCATCGCCATCCTCGGCTTCACCGTGGGCGGCTTCCTGGCGCGACGCAACATTCCACTTGTGGCTCTCACGGCGCTGCCGCTGGCGATGCTGCACCTCGACCCGCTGCTGCTCCGCCTGCCCGAGCCGCCCAACCTCAGGCGCAGTTTCGCCGAAGCGACGGGCGGCTCGTGGGTGCCGGGTGCGCTGGCAGCATGCGTCGTGTGGCTCGCGGCCGTGGCAGGGCACCGGGGCGGACCGCGGCTCCTCCCCACGGCGTTCGACGCGAACACCTTCCCGGTGGAGGCGGTGGCGGCGCTGCGCGCCGAGCCGGGGACGCTGCGGCTCTTCAACGAGTACACGTGGGGCGGCTACGTGCTGTGGGCAGATCCGGGCCAGCGGGTGTTCATCGATCCCGGGGCGGACTTCTACGGCAGCGCGCTCGCCCTCGACTACCTGCGCGTGTGGGAGCAGGAACCGGGATGGCGCGACGTGCTCGCACGATTCGACGTCGACGCGGCGCTGGTGCCGGCGGGCTCGCCGCTCGTGGAGGCGCTGGTGGGCGAGGATGGCTGGAGAATCCGCCATGCCGATCGCACCGCAGTACTTCTCGTCAGGGAGCCGGGCGCTCCCGCCGCAGGACGCGGAACTCCCCCACCGTGAACCACGGGCGATAGGGTCGCAGCGCCGCTGCGCCATCGGGCGACTCGGCGAGCCACTGCTGCCAATCGCGCTGCGCCAGCGGTCCCAGCCAGGCGTACACGGTGGCCGGCTCCAGCACGAGAAGCACCTCGGGACGACCCCGGTTCACGTCCTCGACGACGAGTCGGCGCAACCGGTCCTGCGTGGCCACGTCCTGCGCAGCCGAGCTGATCGCCGGCCACAGGCTGGGCAGTCGCATCATCCAGCGCCCCTGCACATCCAACACCAGCGGAAAGGTGACGCCGTGCGTCGGCGAGAGCGACCCCATCGTGGTGCCGGCGGGCAGCGAGTCGAGCGCGGCCCGCAGCCGCGTATAGTCCGCCAACGCGACGCGATCGGTCATGGATACCACCGGCGCGTGCAACAGCCACCACAGGTACCGTCCCACGCGGAGAGCCACCACCAGCACCAGCGCTGCCCGGAGCAGTCGCCCCGCCGCCGTGCGCATGCGGCCGGACGTCTCGAGCACCGTCACCGACAGCGACGCGAGCGCCAGCACCCCGCTCGGCACGGCGAGATAGATCCATGGCTTTCGCTGGGCCAGCATCGCGACCACGAAGCCTGCCAGCGCGGCTGCAAGCGCATCTCCGAGCCGGGAGTGGGGATCGGCCGCACGACGCGAGACCGCCCAAGCCGCCAGCGCGAGGGCAGCCAGCAGCAGCACCACGCCCTGCCGCGTGACCACCTCGTCGAGCGTGGCCGGCCGATAACTGCCGTACAGGGGCCAGAACTCCCGTGCCGTGGCCAGCCATCCAGGTGCGGCAACCACGATCGCAAGGGCATACAGCGCGAAGACGGCGCCGATGCAGAGCGTCTCCGGGCGGAGCACCGCGCGAAGCGCGCGCCGCTCCCGCATCACGAGCAGTTCGCCCAGTGCCAGCGGCAGGAGGAAGAACGGCTTCAGCGCGAACCCGAGGCCCGCCGCGACGCCGACCGCGAGAGGCAAGCCGGCCGGGACCGGCGCCCGCTCGAGACGCGCCGCAAGCAGCACGAAGTGAGGCACCACCAGCAGGATCGCGAGATGCTCGCGCTGACCCACCTCGAGCCCCGGTTGCAGGGCCAGGGCAAGTGCCGTGAGAAGGCAGAACGCCAGGAGTGATTCCGCACGCCTCAGGATGGCGACGTGCCGTGCGCACAGCGCCGTGAGCAACACGGAGAGCATGCCCAACAGCAGGACCGCCACCTCGTGGCCCACGGCGGTCGTCGCACCGGCGAGCGCCGCAAGGCGGACCACCGGGATCTCGAGCCATGCGGCCAGCGGCGGATTCACCTCGATCACATCGTGGCCCAGTCGCGCGCCACCTGCCAGCGCGTCGGCGATGAACACCTGCCACGCGATGTCGGAGCTGAGCGGCACCGAGAGCGCACGAGCGAGCGCCACCGCGAAGCACACCGCCGCGCCGAGCAGGACCACGACGAACGCGGCGCGCCGGCTCATCCGGCGGCCCCCGCGGGACGGCGCAGCACGCGGTACGGCCCGACGCGCACCGACTCGGTGAAGGCATCGAGCACCCATCGTACCCGTGCATCGCGTCTCAGACATGCCAGATAGTCAATGCGCCGCGCATCGCCCCAGCCGCGCGTCGCGAGGTCGGGCTCGAGCACCACCAGCGCATCCGGCTCGTGTCGCTGCAGGTCCTCCGCCACTTCATCCCGCCAGTGCCGCTCGAGCGTAGTCCAGGCCGACGGCTCGGCGCACGTCACCACCGCCTCGCCGTACACGGCCGGCGCGTTGAGCCCGATGATCGGCCAGAGCGAGATCTGCCGCCACGCCGACTCCGCGCCGAGCGACGGCACCAGCGGAAACACCGAGGCGGGATTGGTGGAGAGCACCGCGACGCGGCGCGCCGGCGCACCGGCGCGAAGCGCCTGCTGCAGGGCCTGGAGGTTCGGGTCCTGCTGCCCGCGTGGAAGCACCGCGCCGCCCAGCAGGCGCACGGCATCCAGGGGGGCGGGCAGCAGGACCATCGCGAGCACCACCGCCACCGGGACCGCGAGCAGCCGCATGCGGGCACGTCCACTCAGCCCGCGCAGCCCCAGCACCGCGAGGAGCGTCACCACGGGCACGAAGTGATAGGAGAGCGAGCGCGCCTGCACCACGATGCAGGCGAAGAACCCGAGGGCGCCGGTCAGCAGCGCCTCGC
>DASUOW010000019.1:0-7290 GCA_036276435.1 Gemmatimonadales bacterium | reverse complement strand
CCTGGATCATGCGCCGGTCGGAGCGCTCGCCCACGACGGTGGAGAACAGCGTCTTGAGGCCCGTGTCGAGCAGCTGGCCCGGGTCGAACCAGCCCACCATCGGCAGCCGCTCCACCCTCCGCGTGCGCCGGAAGAAGAGCGACAGCGCGCCGACCTCGCGGGCGCGCGCCAGGCGGCGGGCGAGCGGGAGCGCGTCGGCGGGCGCGTCGGCGGGCTCCCGCCCGGTCCCGCTCATCCGCCTCGCAGGTCCGCGGCCCGCACGTCCACCGCCTGCGCGAACCCGCCGACGTAGCGGCCCGACTCCACGTGCAGCGCGAAGAGCGCGAAGTCGCCCAGCTGGAAGGTCACGGCCGCGGTGGGCAGCCGCGCGAGGAAGCGCTCGCGCGCCTCCAGATACGGCCCGGTGTCGCGCGCCAGCGGCACCACGCGTCCGTGCAGCGTGGCCCGCCGCAGCTGCGCCGGGTCGACGTCCCCGCGATCGCTCTCGTGGATGAGCGCCGAGAACTCCGCGCCGGGCAGCAGGCCCCTGGTGTGGCGGGCCAGCTTCGAGGCGTGCACCAGCAGCGTGGCGCCGTCGTCGCCGACGGCGTAGGGCAGGAAGCCGACGTGCGGCGACTCCTCGACGAGCACGCCGAGGGCCAGTACGCGCTGGCCGGCGACGAGGGCGCGCAGGTCGGTGGCCTGTTCGGGGGTCATGGGATCCTCCTCAATCGACGAAGGTCGTCGACGGTGCCGTGCCCGCGGAGAGCCCGAGTGCGTGCACGATGGCGCGCGCGATCTTCGCGCCGCCCACCGACGATGGCTCGATGGGATTGGCGTAGTCCTCCGCCGCCCGGCACACGAGGCGGAGCTCGATCACGGGCAGGGACGCCGCGGCGGCGGTGCGCAGGATGGCGTCGTCGAACAGCGCCACCGAGGCCGCGGCCACGCGCTGGAACGTGGGGTCGGGGAAGCTCCCCTCGTAGATGGTGCAGAGCGTGAGCGGCAGCCCGCGCCGTCGCAGCAGGTGCACCGCCGCGCGATACTCCGTCGCGAATCCCTCCGCCGCGGCGGCGAGCAGCGACAGCCCCTCGCCCACGGTGCGCGCGTCGCGCTCGAGCAGGCCGATGTGCCCGAGGGCGTCGTTCCCGCCCGCGCTCACCACCAGGTGCGTCGCGTCGGCGGGGATCCGCGCCAGCTGGCCGGCCAGGCTGCTCACCACCGCGCCATCCACCGCCGCGAGCGTCGCCGACCAGCCGCGAGGCAGGAGGCCGCGCAGCTGGGTCACCACGTCGGGGCCGCCCTCGGTATACGCGGCGTTGTCGAAGATGGAGTCGCCCAGCAGGACGACGTGGCCCGCCGTGCTCACCGGAGCAGCCGGGCCCCGAAGACGAGGGCGCCGATCACGGCGGCGCCAATGGAGGCGCACAGCACGCCGGCGGCCGCGACGTCCTTCGCGCGCGCCACCAGCGGATGCGGCTCGGGCTGCACGAGGTCGCAGAGCGTCTCGACCGCCGTGTTGAGCGCCTCGGCCATCCAGACCAGCGCGATGGCCGCCACCACCGCGCACCATTCGAGCGGGGTCAGGCGCAGCGTCGCGCCGAGACCGACCGCGGCGACGGTCGCCAGCAGGTGGATGCGTGCATTGGGCTCGCCGGCGACCAGCGCCCGCAGGCCCCGGAAGGCGAAGCCGAAGCTGGCGAGACGCGTGGGGGAAGCTGTCATGCGGGGAAATCTGCCCCGGCCGGCAGACGGGCGACAGAGGGGCGGAACGAAACACGCCGGCCGTTTCCTGCGTAACTTCTCCCATCCCGCTCTCGAACCCGTTCCCGGAAATCCCATGCGTCGATTGCTGCCCGTTGGCCTCCTGATGATTGCCGCGCCCCTTGCCGCCCAGACCTGGCGCGCCGAGCCGGCGGCATCCGAGCACGCCTCGTGGCGGCTCGGTTTCGCCTCGGACGTGGCGGTGCAGGGCAACGAGCTGTTCGCCGGCCGCACGGGTGCCGTGTCGGTGCTGCCCGCCCCGCCGGTGCATCCGGGCGCCATCGTCGTGTTCCGGCGGAACCCGGACGGCTCGTTCACCGAGACGGGCAGCATCGTCGGCGCCGACGCCGGCATCACCGATCTCTTCGGCGCGGCGCTCGCGGTGAGCGGCGACCTCCTGGCGGTGGGCGCGCCCAGGCAGGGCGGCGGTGCCGTCTACGTCTTCCAGCGCAAGGCGGGGAAGTGGGCCCAGGTGGCCAGGCTCACCGCCACCGGCGGCGCGGCGGGCGACGATCTGGGCTCCGCGGTGGCGATCGACGCGGGCCGGCTGCTGGTCGGTGCACCGGGCACCGACTCGAGCAGGGGGGCCGTGTTCGCCTCGCGGCGCGATGCGCGCACGGGCGACTGGTCGCCGCTCGCCCGCGTGGCCACCGGCGCCGAGGTGAGTGACCGGCTCGGTGAATCGCTGGCGCTCTCCGGCACCCGCGCCGTCGTGGGTGCGCCGGGCCTCCTGCGCGGTGGCGGCCAGCAGGATGCCGCCAACGCCTACCTCCGCATCAAGAACGGCACGGCCGTCGTCTACGCCGTGCAGCCCGACCACAGCTGGAAGCCGGAGGCCACCCTCGGCGCCGGCACCGACACCACGCGCAGCTTCGGCGCCTCGGTGCTCCTCACCGGCGACGAGGCCTTCGTGGGCGCGCCGCGCACGGCGAAGGCGGCGGGCGTGGTCTACGGCTACAAGCGCAACGGCGGCGCCTGGCAACAGGTCGCGAAGCTCCACGCCGACTCGATGATCCCCGTGAGCCAGTTCGGCGCCGCGATGGCGCGCACGGGCAACGACCTCCTCGTGGGCGCGCCCACCATCAACAAGCAGGCGGGCCGCCTCTACGTCTTCAGCCGCAGCGCGGGCGGGTGGTCGCAGCGGCAGGTCATCGATCCCGACAGCGGCACGGGCGCCGGGCTGATGGGCGCGCGGATCGCCGCGCAGGGCGATGCGGCGATGGCCACGGCACCGCTCCGCGAGAGCGGCATGGGCACCGTGGTCGCGCTCGCGCGCACGCCGGCCTCCGGCCAGTGGGCCGTGAAGGCGGACGTGGTCGACAAGGCGCCCGAGCTCGCCAAGGTCACCGGCGGCGAGCGGAAGTGCGAGACCGGCAAGGTGGCCGACTTCGACTGCCAGCGCGTCGACCTGCTCTCGTACCTCCCGCTCAGCGCGCTCGGCGCCAAGCGCGGCGCCAACCTGAACGACATCTGGGGCTGGACCGACCCGGAGACCAACCGCGAGTACGCGCTCGTCGGCCGCACCGACGGCACCACCTTCGTGGACGTCACCGATCCGTCCAACCCGCGCGTGCTCGGCGACCTGCCCATGCACAAGGGCGCCAACCCCAACTTCTGGCGCGACATCAAGGTCTACAAGAACCACGCCTACATCGTGGCCGACGGCTCGGGCCCGCACGGCATGCAGGTCTTCGACCTCACCCAGCTGCGCGACGTGCAGGGCGGGCCGGTGGTGTTCACCGAGACGGCGCACTACGACAAGATCGCGAGCGCGCACAACATCGCCATCAACGAGGAGACGGGCTTCGCCTATCCCATCGGCGTCAATGGCGGCGGCGAGACCTGCGGCGGCGCGCTACACATGATCGACATCCGCGAGCCCCGCAACCCCGTCTTCGCCGGTTGCGCCGCCGACACCCGCACCGGCAACCAGCGCACGGGCTACACGCACGACAGCCAGTGCGTCACCTACAAGGGTCCGGACACCCGATTCACCGGCCGCGAGATCTGCTTCAACTACTCGGAGACGGCCGTCGGCATCATGGACGTCACCGACAAGCAGGCGCCCAAGCCGATCGCGGTGGCCGCCTACCCCAACGTGGCCTACACCCACCAGGGCTGGCTTACCGAGGACCAGAAGTACTTCTACGTCGACGACGAGGGCGACGAGATCTCGGGCAAGGTGCCGAAGACCCGCACCATCATCTGGGACGTCACGAAGCTCGACGAGCCGGTGCTCGTGCGGGAGTTCCTCGGCACCACCTCGGCGTCCGACCACAACCTGTACGTGAAGGGCCACTACGTGTTCGAGTCGAACTACGTGGCCGGCCTGCGCATCCTCGACATCTCCGACCCGGCCAACCCGAAGGAGACGGGCTACTTCGACACCGTCCCCGCGGGCGAGAACGTGCCGGGCTTCGCGGGCTCGTGGAGCAACTATCCGTTCTTCAAGAGCGGCACGATCATCGTCTCCAGCATCGGCGAGGGCCTGTTCGTGCTGCGGCACCGGCCGGAGGAGCCCGCCGTCCCGTGAGGCCGCTCCGCCGGCTCCTCGTCGCCGGCGCGCTCCTCGGCGCGCCGGCAACGCTCGCGGCCCAGCAGGGGCCGCGCATGTACGTCACCAACCAGGACGATGCCACGATCTCCGTCATCGACCCGGCCACCAACCGGGTCGAGACGACGATCGACCTCCGGAAGCTCGGCTATCCGGCCTCCGCCAAGCCCCATCACACGCAGGTGGAGCCGGGCGGCGGGCACTGGTACGCCACGCTCATCGGCGCCGGCAAGGTGCTCAAGTTCGACCGCGACAACCGCGTCGTGGATTCGGCGAGCCTCGAGGTGCCGGGGCTCATGGCGATCCACCCCACGAAGGACCTGCTGGTCGTGGCCCGCTCGATGAGCGCCGTGAACCCGCCGCGGCGACTCGCGCTCATCCGGCGCTCGGACATGAAGGTGCTCGACGAGGTGGACGTCTTCTTCCCGCGCCCACACGCCATCGCCGCGAACGGCGACTACGCCTACGTCGCGAGCCTCGGCGTGAACCAGATGGCCAGTGTACAGCTCGACAGCGGCACGGTGCAGCTGGTCGACGTGGACGGGCCGCAGCACACGCTCACGCAGTTCGCCCTGTCGCCCGACCACCGGTGGCTCGTCGCCACCGGCTCCACCAGCGGACGGCTGCTCGTGTTCAGCCTCGCCGACCCCGCGACACCCGCCTTCGCGCGCGAGGTGGAGGTGGAGGCCGGGCCGTTCGAGTCGGCGTTCACCGCCGATGGCCGCCAGCTCGTCGTCACCAATCTCGACGCCAACGCCGTGACGTTCCTCGACACCGCCACGTGGACGGTGCAGGCGGTGGTGAAGGACAGCGCGCTCCGGCAGCCGCATGGCGTCGCCTTCGGGCCGGACGGCCGTACGGTGTACGTCTCGAACCGCCACCAGGCCGGTGGCATCCATGACCACGAGGGCCACCAGGCCACCGGTGGCGGCAACGTCGTCGCCATCTGCGTGCCCACGCGCGCGGTGGACGCGGTGATGCCGGTCGGGAAGTACGCCGCCGGCATCAGTGGGGTCCCGCCCACGCCGGACGCGCGCGGCACCGTCGAACCCACGACATGCCGCTGACGCCGCGCCTCGCGCTCGCCGCCGCACTCCTCGCCGCCTGCGCCCAGCCGCAGGCGGTCGGCGTATCGTCCCCGGCTGCGCCTGCGTCCGGCTGGCAGCGCGAGGTGGCGCCGTTTCCCGTCTTCGATTCCGCCGGGGCGCGCCTGGAGCTCCCGTTCCTGGGCGGCTACAACACGCCCCGTCCCCAGCTGCTCGACGTCGACGGTGACGGGGACCTCGACCTGCTGGTGCAGGAGTATTCCAACCGGCTCACCCTGCTCGCCAACGAGGGCCCCGGGCCGCGCGGCGTGCCCCGGTTCACGTTCGTGAGCGATCACTGGGCGGGACTCGACGTCGGCGAGTGGTCCCGCTTCCTCGACGTGAACGGCGACGGGCGCCTCGACGCCTTCGCCGAGCTGCCGTTCAGTCACATCCGACTGTGGACGCGCGGGCCCGGCGCCACGCCCGCGTTCGCGCCAGGCGACTCGGTCCGCGACACCGAGGGCCGCGCCATCTTCGCCGACCGGCAGAACATCCCGCAGTTCGTGGACCTCGACTGCGACGGGCGGCTCGACCTGCTCATCGGCCGGGTGCAGGGCACCATCCTCCGCTACGAGGCCGAGCGACGCGAGGGCACGCCGTCGTTCCGCCTCGTGGACGAGCGTTTCCAGGACCTCGAGATCATCACGGGGCAGGGCAGCCGTCACGGTGCCAACACGATGGCGTTCGCCGACGTGGACGGCGACGGGGACCTCGACCTCGTCTGGGGCGACTTCTTCGAGCCGGGGCTGCTGCTGTTCGAGAACACCGGCCGCTGCGAGGAGCCGCTGCTGCGCAAGGAGCCCGTCGGCTTCCCGGTCACGGCGCCGGTGCGGACCAGCGGCTACAACGCGCCCGCCTTCGGCGACGTGGACCGCGACGGCCATCTCGACTTCGTCGTGGGCGTCGTGGGCGGATCGTACGATCCCAACCGCACCACGATCGCGAACCTGCTCTACTACGCCGGCACGCCGGGCCATGGCTTCGCCGCTCGCACCGACCGGCTGCTCTCGCAGGTCGACGTGGGCAGCGAGAGCCTGCCCGTGCTCGCCGACCTCGACGGCGACGGTGACCTCGACCTGCTGGTCGGCAACAAGCTCGAGCCGCTCGAGAAGGGCACGTCGCGCCTCTGGCGCTTCGAGAACGTCGGCTCGCGCTCCGCGCCGCAGTTCCGCTGGCGCGGCGCGCTGCCGCTGCGCGGCCGCTATCACATGGCGCCGGCGGCCGGCGACCTCGACGGCGACGGCGACGCCGACCTGCTCGTCGGCTCGTTCAGCTCGCGAGTCGCCCTCGCGCGCAACGACGGCGGTGCCTTCACCATCATCGACTCCGCCCTCGTCACCATCCCCCGCGGCAGCAACACCACGCCCGCGCTCGGCGACCTGGACGGCGACGGCGACCTCGACCTGCTCGTGGGCGAGGCGTCGGGCAGCCTGAACTACTATCGCAACGACGGGTCGAGGACCGCGCCCGCCTTCACGCTCGTCAGCGAGACGTTCGACGACATCAAGGTGGGCCGTCGCAGCGCGCCCCACCTCGCCGACGTGGACGGCGATGGCGACCTCGACCTGCTCGTGGGCACCGACGAGGGCGGGCTCGCGACGTTCCGGAATGAGGGCAGTCGCGCCGTCTGGCGCTTCGTCCGGGAGGCCGGAATCACGACCGAGGTGCCGCCGATGAGCGCGCCGGCGGCCGGGGACCTCGATGGTGACGGGCGCATGGAATTGGTGGTGGGCAACAGTGGCGGCGGCCTGCTCTTCCTGCGGCGACGCTAGGTTGGGCTACACCGCGCGCCACTCGGTCGAGAAACTCTGCGCCGTCTGGCGTTCGAGCGGGTTGTCGCCATCGATGGCGCCGCGCTCGAGCGCCCACTCGCGGAAGCCGGTCGGAGGGTTCCGCACCCCCTGG
>DASUOW010000018.1:0-7398 GCA_036276435.1 Gemmatimonadales bacterium | reverse complement strand
CATGCACTTGCTCCCTGTGTTCCTCCGGCCCCGGTGGCTCGAAGGCGCGGTAAGCTAGTCAGGCGGCGTTCGGAATGGGAATGGAGGCACGCCCCGCAACGGCATCACAGGTCGACGTTGACGAGCGACTCCTTGAGCGCGGGCTTGAGCGATTGCCAGATGCCCGCCCAGAACGACTCCCACGGCCGCCGCACGTGCGCCACGGTGCCGGTCTCGGGCGGCTTGTCGGGCTTCGCAGGGTTGTTCGTGCGCACCACCGTGTTCGCCGCGACGTTCATGGCACCGCGCTTGATGCCCTTGAAGAATCCCTTGACCCCGTGCTCCTCCTTCTTCTGCTTCGCCGTCTGGGGGATGGTCACGCCCAGGTTCCGGTACTGCGGGATCAGGATGCCCGAGTAGACGCCGTTGCGGACGCGGGCGTCGAGCACCAGGGAGGTGAACTCCCCCTCCTTGATCTCGGCGCCCACGAGCGGGCCGAGGATCTCGTTGAGGTGCGTGGCGTCCATGCGCCCGAGGCGGGCGCGATAACGCGCATCGAAATGCGGCGAGAGCAGCGGGAACTCGATCAGCGCCTCGAGGCGACCCGCACCCATGAGCTTCGCCGTGGCCTCGAGGCGCAGGGGCGTGCTGTCGGTCTGCCGCGCGGGATCGTTGGTGAAGTTCGTGATCGCGCCCTCGATGTCCTCGAAGCGCAGGCGCCCCGGGCGATCGCCGGTCGGCGAACGCTCTGCGTACTGCACCCGCGACTTGTGCAGGATGACCGAATCGACCTCGATGAGGCCGCGCAACGCCGCCACTCGCTGCTGGGGATAGGGACGGGGCTTCTTCGGCCCGGGATTCGCCGGCAGCCGCTTGTCGAGCATCAGGTCGAGCTCGAGGCCGTCCACCACGAGGCGGCGCGCGGCCACACGCGTGCCCTGCAGCAGGCCGTCCCAGTCGAGCCCCTCGACCGCCAGGCGATCGGCGCCGACCTGCGCGCGCGTGCCACGATACTTGCGGCCCTTCATGTAGCCCGCGTCACCGCCACGCGGGGCGAGCCGGACGCTGTCGAGCTGGAACGTCGAGTCCTTGAAGCTGCCCGAGAGCCCGGCCAGCGCGAGCCGATCCGTCTTGCCCAGGTCGCCGACGAAGCGCCTGGCCTGGACACGCACGTCGGCGACGTGGAACGGCGAGGTCGCCTCGCGGCGCGGGTCGAACGTGACGTGCTCGAGATCGACCGACAGTCCGGCCAGCTCGAGCTCCTGCGGCCCGTCCGCGAACGGAAGCACCAGCCGGCCCCCCATGTTGTCGAAGCGCACGCGCTCGACGAGGGCGAGGGCGCTGCCAAGCACGGCGCTGTCCGCCTCACCGATGACGATCATCGTGGGCTTCGGCCCGGTGTCGGCCGGCGCCGGCTTCGGTGCGGCGGCGGAGTCGTGGAAGATCGGCGGCAGCACGACCACCGTGCGCACCGAATCGAATCCCACTTCCTTCGCCCGGATGCGCCGGCCGCTCACGATGTCCCACGCGTCGATGCCCGTGACCCGGCCGTTGTGCACCGACAGCGTCAGCGTGGGCAGGGGATGGTGGCGTGCCTGGTTGCGCACGACGTCGGTGCCGACCACCAGCGAGTCGAAGCGCAGGCTGCGCGTCGCAGGCTGATAGCGCAGCCGGTGCAGCCTGACCTGGTAGACCGAATCCGAGAGCGTGGCCACGCGATGGGCGATCCACGCCTCGCCGGCGCCCTGCAGCAGCCGGTTGCCGCGCGCCCGGATGAACAGGTACGCGCCGAGGGCGCCGAGCGCGAGGAATGCGAGTGCGCCGAGCGTGATCCGTACTGGTCGTGTGAGGGTCATGCTGTAGACTAGTCGCATCGAGCGGGGCGCGCACTAGATTCCCTTCATGACCGCACCAGGAACGCCCGCCTCCCGGCGCGACGGGGAAGGCACCCGTCAACGCCTCCTCCGCGCCGCGCTCGAGCTCTACACCAGCATCGGGTTCCGGGCCACCACGACGCCGGCCATCGCCGCGAAGGCGGGGGTGGCCGAGGGCACCATCTACCGACACTTCACGAGCAAGGAGCACCTTCTCAACGAGGTGTACCGCGGCGCGCAGAAGTGGGCGGTGTCGGTGGTCAAGGACATCGAGGAGACGGAGAAGGGCCTCAAGGCGCCCGACCGGCTCGTGCGGCTGGCGCGGCGGTTCTTCGAGGCGGCCGATCGCGATCCCGCGGCGCTGCGCATGCTGCTGCTGGTGCGGGAGGACCGGAACCTCGACGAGAAGAGCCGCGAAGCCGCGCGCGAGTTCCGCGAGGCGCTGCAGCAGATCGTGGCGAGCGGCAAGTCGGACGGCCTGGTGCGTCCGGGCCCGGCCGACCTGTGGTCGTCGGTGTGGCTGTCGCTGGTGGCGTTCGCGGCGGAGAAGGTGGCGAGCCGCGAATGGGACGTGAACCATCCGCACCTGGCGCTCGTGGTGGGCTCGGCCTGGAACGCGATCGCCGTGCGCCCGGTGGTGGACGGCGCCTGAGGACTACGGCGCGTCCTGCCCGGCGCGCCGGCCGAGGAAGGCGGTGAAGTCCCGCGCGTTGTCGAGCCGCGTGGGCAGCCGCGCACGACGCGCGAGGCCGGGCCCCACCGGCCGCACCACCAGCTCCGACCCCTCGAGATATCCCACCGAGTCCGCCCCCCACGCGATCGGATCGCGTCCTCTCGGCGCCAGCGCCGTGGGCGCCCCCGAGTCGCCGACCACGCAGAGCCCGTCGCCGGCCGCGCATGCCTCGATGCGGGCGAAGGGCGGATCGCCGGCGTAGACGGCGAACGCGCTGTCGGCGCGCACCGACTCGGAGGGCATGACCCGCCGCGGCTCGGCCGGCGCCGGCGGCGCGTCGAGCAGCCAGGCGCCGTCGCTGGTGCGCACCACGAGGTGCCCGCGCCCGTCCCATGCCACCCGCGTGGGCGCGCCCGCCTCCTCGGGCAGCTCGAGCTCCCGTTCGGCGCCGTTCAGCAGGTTCATCAGCCACACGCGGCGATGCACCGTGTCGGCGGAGCTGCGCGCGCGCAGGAACGCGATCACGTCGCCGTCGGGGGAGAGCGCCGGGGCGCTCTCGGCGGGCAGGCTGAACGTCAGCTGCACCGACTCGCCGCCGCCGGTGTGCATGGCCCACAGGTCGCCGCGCCCGTCGGGCGCGTCGGCGACGAAGACCACGTACGCATCCTCGCCCGCCTCGATGCGATGGCGCATCGGCGGGAGCGGACCGCAGGCGGCGAGCAGCAGGAGGCTAGCGGGCCACCACGGTCGCATCGAGCAGCCATTTCTGGTTGGGGTCCACCACGAGCTGCCCGGGAGCCCGGGCGAGCGGCTTGGTCGTCATCCGCGTGACGCGCTCCTGCACGTCCACCGTGATCACCTGTCCGTCGAACGCCAGCTCGAGCTTCGGGATGCGACGCACGCCCCAGGCGTCGGGCTGCATCTGCTCGATCTCCACCTCCGCCACCCGACCCCGCGCCGTCCAGCGCACGTCGAGCACCGGCAGCCCCGGCAGCGTGAACGCCTCGCGGAAGAACCAGCCGAGCGACTGGCCGCTCGTCTTCTCCATGCTGGCCTGGAGGTCCTCGCTGAGCGCCGTGCCGTGTCGGTGGCGCTCGTAGTAGTCGCGCAGCCCCCGCACGAACGCCGAGTCGCCGACGAGGCCGCGCAGCTGGTGCAGCATCCAGGCGGCCTTGCCGTAGTTGTTGCCGTTCAGCAGGCCCATCAGGTCGGTGGCGGCCGTGTCGATGATCGGACGATCCAGGTCGCCGATGCCGCCCTGCCCCGCGCCGCGGCGGACACGCTGCACGAAGTGCGACTCCGACGAGCTCATGGACCGCTGCAGCGCCGGCACGCCCTCGGACCGCTCCGTCCAGAGCTCGGCGAGGTACGTGGCGAGCCCCTCCGAGAGCCACAGGTGATGCCAGTCGCGCTCGGTGACGGCGTCGCCGAACCACTGGTGGGCCGTCTCGTGGGCGATGAGGTTCGCGGTCAGGTTGCGCTTGCGATAGCTCGGGGTGGGATAGAAGATCGCCGTCGCGTTCTCCATGCCGCCGAACGTGGTGCTCGACTGCACGTGTGCGAGCGAGGGGTACGGAAACGGCCCCACGAGGGTCGAGAAGAACTCCACGATCTTCGGCGCCACCGCGAACGTCTCGGCGGCGTACGCCGAATCCTCGGGGAAGCTCCAGACGCTCTGCGGCACGCACTTCACCGCGCACGCCGACTCGCCGAGCGGCGTGACCGTCATCGCCGCCGCACCGAGGACGAAGTTGTAGGGCGAGACGGGCTCGTCGAGCCGGTATTGCCACGTCACGCGGTCGCGCGCGAGCGTGTCGACCTTCACCAGGACGCCGTTGGCGATCACCTTCAGGTCGGCGGGCACCTCCACGCGGAAGCTCACCGCGGCCTTGTCGGACGGATGGTCCTGCACCGGCAGCCAGCGGTGCGCACGGTCGGGCCAGTTGTCGGCGAAGAAGGTGCGGCGCCCGCTGGAATCGACCTGCACCAGCAGCCCGTCGCGCGCCGTGCCGTGATAGCGGATGCGCGTCTTGAGCGAGTCGCCGGCACCCTTCCCGTGGGGGATGTAGACGATGGCCTCGTTGCGCCCGTAGGAGGTGCGGTACATGCGCGTGTTCTCGCGGCCGTCCACCAGCACCCGCACCACGCGCATCGCCGAGTCGAGCGGCACCACCACCGGGTCGGAGGAGCCGAGGCGCCAGGTGGTCTCCACCTCGCCGACGATGTGCCCGCCGGTGTCGCTCACGGCGATGCTGATGTCGTAGCGCAGCGCGTCGTGCACCCGCCGGCCGGTGTCGGGCGTGGCCGCGAGGGGCGACTGCAGCGCCGCGAGCAGCGAGAGCACCGCGGCCGCGCTCACGCCGGCACCTCGACGTCCACGGCCAGGCGGGCGGCGCGGATCGGCGCCAGCACCCGCTGCACCACGTCCACGTGCGCCGGGTGCTCGAGGTAGCGCTGCACGGCCGCCATGTCGTCGAGTTCCACCACGAGCACGTACGGCCACTCGGCGGCGCCGGGCGCCAGGTTGGGCCCGAAGGCGATGCGGCGGATCTCCGGGATGTGCCCGGCGAGCCCGAGCAGCGACGCGCGCGCCTCGGCGACCTGCGCCTCGCTCACGCCGTCGTTGAAGCGGAAGAGCACCATGTGGTCGATCATCGGCTCACTTCCCCACCGTCTGCCCGAGAAAGGCGTAGATGTCGGCCCACGCGCGCGCGGGCTGGGGCCCGTCGTTGCCGTTGCGGCCCGGCTTGAGGAAGCCGTGGCCGGTGCCCGGGTACGTGGCGTGGGAGAATTTCCGGCCGAGGGCCTTCATCGTCTGCTCGACGCGCGGCAGGTCGGCGTTGATGCGGGCGTCGTTCTCGCCGTAGACGCCGAGGACCGGCGCCTTGATGCGCGCGAGCGCGGCCGAGTCGGGGGCCGGACCATAGCAGACGATCGCGGCCTTGAGCGCCGGGTTGTTCGTGGCGTAGCGGAAGCTCTGGCCGCCGCCCCAGCAGAAGCCGATCGTCGCGACCTGCCCCTGCTTCACGGCGGGCAACCCGTTCACGTAGCCGAAGGTGGCGTCGAGGTCGGCGGTGACCCGCTCGGGTTCGAGCTGGGCGACGAGCTTCCGGCCCGAGTCCGGCGAGGCCGGCGTGACGCCGAACTTCGAGGAGAGCAGGTCGGGCAGGATGGCCACGTAGCCCTTCGCGGCCAGCTGGTCGGCGACGCTGTTCTCCCACGGGGTGAGGCCGAAGATCTCGTGGATCACGATGACGGCCGGCGCCTTGTCCTTGCGCTCGGGATACGCCACGTAGGCGCGCAGCGAGTCGGCGCCCCGGCGGATGGTGACCCATTCGCCGTGGGTGGTGGGCTGCTGGGGCGCCCGGGGCCCGGCAAGCAGGACGAACGCGACGAGCGACAGCGCGAGCAGCGACGCCACCAGGGCGGCGCCGGAACGACGGGATCGGGTCATGGCGCACTCACGAGGATGAAGATCGGGCGGGAAATGTACGCGAAACGAAAGACCGCGGGTGACGCCGGCGTCACCCGCGGTCTCTGGAGCCCGGCGGCGTCACTCGGGGCGGTGGGTCCGCTCGCGGAACTGCCGGTCCGCCTGCGGATCGATGAAGTCCGCGTCCACCGGCGAGGAATGCAGGCCCCACCACAGCAGGCCCATCGCGGCGGCCGCGCCCATGACCATGCCGATTGCGGAAACTTCCATGCTGCACCTCCGGGCTCGAGCGCGACGTACGACCTGATGACACACGCTACCCGATTTTGATACCGTCGTCCAGAGGCGACGATCCACCTCCGACGCGACAATCTCGTCACGTGCAGTGACACTGTACGCTTGCGCCGGCGACACGGCATCATCCGGCGCGCGCGACGCGGCTCAATTCCACGCCTGCACGCGGGACGCGCCGCTGCCGCATTCCTGCGGAGCGGCACGTTCAACTGCATGTCGATGGCGAAGATGGCTACGACGAAAGTGCGACAGTGAGACGCTCGTAGACGTCGGCGTCGACGTTGCCGCCCGTGACGAGGGCCACGATCGGCCCGGCCGACGGCACCCGGCCGGCGAGCACTGCGGCGCTCGGCACCGCCCCCGACGGCTCCACCCGCTCGCCGGCGTCCTTGAGCAGGCGCACCGCCCGGGCGATCTCGTCGTCGCTCACGGTGACGCTCCGGGTCACCACGTCGCGGAAGAGCGCGAAGTTGAGCGCGCCCACCGCGGCGGGCAGCAATCCGTCGGCGATGCTGTGCGGGTGCGCCACGGGCACCGGGTGTCCGGCCGCGAGCGCCGGCCCCACCTTCCAGGCACCCTCCGGCTCCACCGCGACGAGCTGTACCGCCCGCCCGCTCGCGCGGATGGCCGCCGCGGTACCGGCCAGCAGGCCGCCGCCGCCCACCGGCACCACGAGCGTGGCGACGCCGGGCAAGTCCTCGAGCACCTCCCAGGCGCAGGTGGCCTGGCCCAGAATGACGTCGGCGTGCTCGTAGGGCGGCACCTGCGCGAGTCCCTCGCGCGCCGCGATCTCGTCGGCGATGCGCGCGCGCTCCGGCCGCTTGCAGAAGACGATCTCGCCGCCGTGCCGCTCGACACCCGCCACCTTCACCTTCGGCGAGTCGTCCGGCATGACGACGACGGCGCGGACACCGAAGTGCCGCGCCGCCCAGGCCAGTGCCTGCCCGTGGTTGCCGCTCGAGTGCGTCAGCACGCCCCGCGCCCGCACCTCGGGCGCCAGGCGCGCGAGTGCGGTGAACGCGCCGCGGATCTTGAACGCCCCGATGGGCTGGCGATGCTCCGCCTTGATGAGCACCGGCACGCCGGCCACGCGCGTCAGCGCCGGCACCTCGACGAGCGGGGTGCGGACGGCGACGCCCTCAAGC
>DASUOW010000017.1:0-7213 GCA_036276435.1 Gemmatimonadales bacterium | reverse complement strand
GAACGCCTCGTCGCCCTCCGCGCCCTCCATCAGCTTTCGCAACTCCGCCACGCTGCGCTCGATGTCCCGCCCGTGCATCTCGTACCACCGCTCGAACAGCGGCAGCTTCGTGCGGTAGAGCGTGACGCCCACCAGCCGCGCGTTGTTGATGGGCCGCTCGGGGATGGGCGTGGCGAGCCGGATGGTGCGGAGGGAATCACGCACCGGGCCCTCGAGCTGCTGCTTCACCCAGCGTCCGAGCTCGAGCCGGCCCGCCTCGAGCGCGGCCGAGTCCGGCTTGGTGGCATAGAACGCCGTGGCGCGCTCGACGAGCGCCTTGTAGTAGTCGCCGAGCACCATCTCGTCGTGCCACCGGTCGGCGGCCTGCAGCGCCAGCACGCTGTCGCCGCGGTCGCGGAAGAAGCGCTCGGCGGCGCGGTAGCCGGCGAACTGCGCGAAGCTCTCGTTGAACGGCGTGGCGCTCTTCACGTAGAGCGAATTGTGCGCGATCTCGTGGAACACCAATGCCGCGAGCTCCACCGAGTCGCGGCTCATCGCGGTCGACAGCAGCGGATCCTCGAACCAGCCGAGCGTCGAGAAGGCCCCCGCGGGCCGCAGGTAGGTGTCGTAGCCCTTCGCCGCGAGCTTCCGCCCCGCTTCTTCGGCCTCCGACACCACGAAGAAGCCCTTGTACGGCACGGTGCCCACGATGGGGTACTTCCACACCACGGGACAGATGCAGTCCCGTCCCGAGGCGGTGACGACGAGCAGCAGCGTGTCACGGCCGACGTCGGCGTACTTGCGGTAGGTGTCCTTGGCCTCGTAGCCGATCCTGGCCGCGTAGTCCCGTGCCGCCGCCACCAGCTCGAGCTGCCCCCGATGCGCCCCGCCGAGCGTGCTGTCCCGCAGGATCTCGTCGATGGAGCGGCTGGCATGCAGGATGGCCGCCTCCTCCGCCGCCGCGCGCCAGAGGTAGCGCACCTCGCCGCTCGTCACGTAGGCCGTGCTGCCCCCGATCACCAGGGCCGCCACGATCGCCAGGAAGATCACGCATCCTCGTCGCCGCATGGGACGGGAAATCTAGCCGGATTTCTAAGTCCTTGCCAAACAACAACTTTGACAACGTCGCGACCGTCCGGTAGTTTTCCGCCAATGCCTGCGTTTCCCGCCCTCGACGAACTGCAGTACGGCCCCGACGGGCTGGTGCCCGTGATCGCCCAGGATGTGCGCACCGGGGACGTCCTGATGCTGGCCTGGGCCAACCGGGACGCCCTCGAGCACACCCTCAGCTCGGGCGAGGGCCACTACTGGAGCCGCAGCCGCCAGCGCCTCTGGCGGAAGGGCGAGACCTCGGGCCACACGCAGCAGGTGGTCGAGGTGCGCCTCGACTGCGACCGCGACACGGTGCTCTACCGCGTGCGCCAGACGGGGCCCGCCTGCCACACCGGCGCGCGGACCTGCTTCGTGTCGCGGGTGGAGAAGGACGGCGGGCTGCGGATGGGGCCGGACGGCGGCGGGCACCTGCTCGAGCGCCTGCGCCACACCATCGCCGCGCGCGCCGCCGAGCGGCCCGAGGGCTCCTACACCGTCACGCTGCTCGACAAGGGGCCGGCCAAGGCGTCGCAGAAGGTGGGCGAGGAGGCGGTGGAGGTGGTCGTCGCCGCCAACGCCGAGACGCCCGAGCGGCTCGCCAGCGAATCGGCCGACCTGTTCTACCACCTCCTCGTGCTCCTCGAGTCCAAGGGCGTCACGCTCGACGCCGTCTGGGACGAGCTCGAGCGCCGGGCGCGCTGACCGATGGCGTTCGTCCATCTCCACACGCACAGCGAATACTCGCTGCTCGACGGCGCGAGCCGGATCCCCGACCTCGTCAAGCACGTCAAGAAGCTCGGCCAGAACAGCCTGGCCATCACCGACCACGGCAACATGCACGGCGCGTGGAGCTTCTACGAGTGCGCGAAGAAGGAGGGCATCCGCCCGATCCTGGGCTTCGAGGCGTATCTCGCCTACGGCCCGCGCACCGCGCGCGAGAAGCCGGCGAACGCGCCGGGCGTGTACAGCCACCTCGTGCTGCTGGCCCGCAACCGCGCGGGCTACAAGAACCTCGCGCGGCTCAGCTCCATCGGCTACGTCGAGGGCTTCTACCGCCGGCCCCGCATCGACAAGGAAGTGCTGGAGCAGCACAGCGAGGGTCTCGTGGGCCTCGCCGCGTGCCTCTCCGGCGAGGTGGCCATGGCCATCCGCCTCGGCCGCTGGGACGAGGCGAAGGCGAGCGCGCAGTGGTTCTCGAAGGTGTTCGGCGAGGGCAACTTCTGGCTCGAGGTGCAGGACCACGGCATCCCCGAGGAGAAGGTGGTCGCCGAGGGCATGCTGCGGCTCGGCCGGGAACTCGGGCTCGGCGTCGTGGCCACCAACGACGCGCACTACCTGCGCCGCGAGGACGCCGAGGCGCACGACGTGCTGCTCGCCATCGGCACGGGCGCCGACCTCGACGACCCCAAGCGCTTCCGCTTCGAGGGCACCGAGTCGTACGTGAAGTCGGAGGAGGAGATGGCCCGCCTCTTCCCCGGCCATCCCGAGACGCTGCAGAACACGCAGACCGTCGCCGACCTGTGCGAGTTCGACTTCGAGAAGCGCTACTTCGTGCCGAGCTTCCCGCGGCCCGAGGGCTTCGCGACCGACGAGGCGCTGCTGAAGCACCTCGCCAACGAAGGCGCGGTCGAGCGCTACGGCAGCCCGCTCCCCGACACGGTACGCGAGCGGCTCGACTTCGAGCTCGGCGTGATCAACACCGCCGGCTACGCGGGCTACTTCCTGATCGTCTACGACTTCATCAAGGCGGCACGCGACCGCGGCATCCCCGTGGGCCCGGGCCGCGGCAGTGCCGCGGGCTCCATCGTCGCCTACTCGCTCCGGATCACCGACGTCTGCCCGCTCAAGTTCGACCTGCTGTTCGAGCGCTTCCTGAACCCCGAGCGCGTGTCGATGCCCGACATCGACGTCGACTTCTGCTTCGAGCGCCGCGGCGAGGTGATCGAGTACGTGCGGCAGCGCTACGGCCGGCAGAGCGTCGGGCAGATCGTCGCGTTCGGCACCATGAAGGCGCGCGCGGCGGTGAAGGACGTGGCGCGCGTGCTGCGCATCCCGCCCGGCGACGCCGACAAGCTGACCAAGCTCATTCCCTCCGGCCCCGCCTTCGCGCTCTCGATCCCCGAGGCGATGGAGAAGGTCGACGAGCTCAAGGACCTGGTGAAGACGAGCCCCGTCTACCAGCGCCTGATGGGGCTGAGCTCGCGCATCGAGGGCATCTCGCGCCACCTGTCGGTGCACGCGGCGGGCGTCGTCATCGCGCCGGGGCCCCTCGCCGACTACGTGCCCATCTGCACCGCGCCCACCAAGGGCGCGGGCGCGCAGGCCGACGGCGAGGACAGCCTCATCACGCAGTACGAGATGAACGCGCTCGAGAAGGTCGGCATGCTCAAGATGGACATGCTCGGCCTGAAGACGCTCACGGTCATCCACGACGCCGTGAACATGATCCGGGAGCGCCACGGCGTGGCGCTCGACATGTCCACGCTGCCGTTCGACGACCCGAAGGTCTACGAGCTGCTGCGGCAGGGCCGCACCGCCGGCGTCTTCCAGTTCGAGTCGCCGCTCGCCACCGAGACGCTGCGCGCAATGCGCTGCGACCGGTTCGACGACCTCGTGGCGTCGAACGCGCTGCTTCGGCCGGGCCCGCTCGACGCCGGCATGCACACCGTCTTCATCCGCCGCAAGCTGGGCCAGGAGCCGGTGCGCTACCCGCACCCGAGCCTGGTCGGCATCCTCGAGCCCACCTACGGCGTCATCACCTACCAGGAACAGGTGATGCGCATCGCGAACGTGCTGGCGGGCTTCTCGCTCGCCGAAGCCGACGTGCTGCGGAAGGCCGTGGGCAAGAAGGACGCGGAGCTCATCCGCAAGGAGCTGGGCAAGTTCGTCGAGCGCGCGGTGGCGCTCGGCATCGAGCCGAAGCTCGCCAACGAGCTCTCCGCGCAGATCGAGACGTTCGGCCGCTACGGCTTCAA
The DNA here is from genome assembly GCA_036276435.1 of Gemmatimonadales bacterium. Lineage (GTDB taxonomy): Bacteria > Gemmatimonadota > Gemmatimonadetes > Gemmatimonadales > GWC2-71-9 > JAGGAG01. The sequence continues at coordinate 3,167 of DASUOW010000017.1, read as the reverse complement.
CAAGTCGCACTCGGTGGCGTACTCGGTCCTGAGCTACCAGACGGCGTGGCTCAAGGCGCACTACCCGGCCGAGTTCATGGCGGCCCTGCTCTCCTCGGAAATCGGCAGCACCGACAAGGTGGTGCAGTACATCAACGAGGCGCGGGAGCTCAAGTGCGAGATCCTGCCGCCGGACGTGAACGAGTCGGGCTTCAAGTTCACCGTCGTCAGCGAGCGCCGCATCCGCTTCGGCCTGGGCGCCGTGCGGAACGTGGGCGAGGGCGCCATCGAGTCGATCATCGCGGGCCGCCGCGAGGGCCGCTACGAGACGCTCGCCGACCTGGTGGAGCGGGTGGACCTGCGCCTGTGCAACAAGCGGGTGGTCGAGTCGCTCATCGCGGCCGGCGCCTGCGACTCGCTGGGCGGCCACCGCAAGCAGCTGCTGGAGGCGCTCGACCGCGCGCTGCAGGAGGCGCAGCTGCGGCAGGCCGAGCGCGAGGCGGGCCAGGCGTCGCTGTTCGGCGACGCGGAGGCCGGCCCCGAGGCGCCGCGCCAGACGGGGCTGCCCGACGTGCCGCCGTGGACCGAGGCCGAGCGGCTGGCGCGGGAGAAGGAGGTGATCGGGTTCTTCATCTCCGGCCACCCGCTCGAGCGCTACCGGAACGAGGCGCTGCTGTTCGGCTCGCGCACCACGGCGACGCTGCACGAGTGGAGCGAGCACCCGGTGACGATCGCCGCCGTGATGACGCAGGTGAAGCGGCAGATCTCGAAGAAGACCGGCAAGGAGTACGCGCGGCTCGTGCTGGAGGACTTCCACGGCACCGCGGAGGCCATCTGCTTCCCTGAGGCGTGGGCCAAGCTCAACCAGACCATCCTGCCCGACGCGGCCCTGCTGCTCACCGGCGGGTACAGCGACCGCGACCGGGGCGAGGACCGCGCCCCGTTCATCATCGAGTCGGCGCGGCCGCTGCAGGAGCTGCGGGACACCGGCGCCTTCGCGCTCAGCGTGCGCTGGCAGCTCCCCTCGGCGCCCCCGCCGGAGAAGGTGCGGGCGATCGCGCGCATCTGCACGGCCCATCCCGGGCCGATGCCGCTCTATATTGACTGGACCGACGGCAACGGCGAGGCGGTGCGGCTCCGGTCGCGCAGCATCCGCGTCGCCCTCGAGGAAGACCTCGTGCAGGGCCTCCGCGAGCTCGTGGGGCCCGACGCCATCCACTACATCCGGGCCAACTGACCCATGCCGCCCTCCGCCTACACGCTGGACTTCGAGAAGCCGCTGCAGGAGCTCGACCGCCAGATCGAGGAACTCAAGCGCGTCGGCGAGGAGCGGCAGATCGACGTCGGCACCGAGCTCCGGCTGCTCACCGACAAGCTCGAGTCGGTGCGCGAGGAGATCTACAGGAACCTCACGCCCATGCAGCGCGTGATGGTGGCGCGCCACCCCCGCCGGCCGTACACGCTCGACTACCTCAGCACCATCTTCACCGACTTCATCGAGCTGCACGGCGACCGGCTGTACATGGACGACCCGGCCATCGTGGGCGGCTGGGCGCGCCTGGGCGGCGCGTCGGTGATGGTCATCGGGCACCAGAAGGGGCGCGACACGCGCGAGAACATCAAGCGCAACTTCGGCATGCCGCACCCCGAGGGCTACCGGAAGGCGCTCCGCCTGATGCAGCTCGCGGCGCGCTTCGGCGCGCCGATCATCACGCTCATCGACACGCCCGGCGCCTACCCGGGGCTGGGCGCCGAGGAGCGCGGCCAGTCGGAGGCGCTGGCGCGCAACATCCTCGAGATGTCGCTGCTGCCGGTGCCCATCGTGGCGGTGGTGGTGGGCGAGGGCGGCTCGGGCGGCGCGCTCGCCCTCGGCGTCGCCGACCGCATCCTGATGTTCGAGAACTCGGTGTACTCGGTCATCTCGCCCGAGGGCTGCGCCGCCATCCTGTGGAAGGACGCGAGCCAGCGCGAGCGCGCCGCGGAGGCGCTCAAGCTCACCGCCGAGGACCTGCAGCGCCTCAAGGTCATCGACGAGACGATCGCCGAGCCCGTCGGCGGCGCGCACGTCGATCCCGACGCCACGGGCGAGAACCTGCGCGCGGCCCTGCTGCGCCACCTCACCGAGCTCCGGAAGATCCGCCCCGAGAAGCTGGTCAAGCGTCGCGCCGAGAAGTTCGCCGCGATGGGGGATTTCGCCGAAGCCTGATGCCGCAGACCATCGAGGTCCGCTTCAAGGGGACCCGCCGCGCCTTCTTCCGCTGGCCCCAGGACGACGAGCCGCTCCGCCTCGAGGAGGTCGTGGTCGTGCCCGTCGAGCGCGGGCTCGACCTCGGGCGCGTCTCGGCGGTGGGCGCCGTGGCGGAGAAGAAGTGCGGCGGCTGCTCCACCTGCGGCCCCGGCGACGCGCCGGCGGCCGCCGTCGCCGCGGCCACGGCCGAGCTGCCGACGGTGGTCCGCCGCGCCGCACCCGAGGAGGTGAAGTCGGGCCGCGAGCTGCGCATCGCCGAGGAGGAGGACCGCCGCCGCGTCGTGCAGAAGGTGCGCGAGCACAAGCTCGACATGAAGGTCAGCGACCTCGAATGGCAGTGGGACCGCCAGCGGCTCACGATCTACTTCACGGCCGAGCAGCGGGTGGATTTCCGGGGCCTCGTTCGCGACCTCGCCAGCGCCTTCCGCACCCGCATCGAGCTGCGCCAGATCGGCGTCCGCGACGAGGCCGCGCGCATCGGCGGCGTGGGACGCTGCGGCAAGGAGTTCTGCTGCTCCACCTGGCTCACCGAGCTCTCGCCGGTGAACCTGTCGCTCGCCAAGGACCAGCACCTCTCGCTCAACCCGTCGCAGATCTCGGGCGGCTGCGGCCGCCTGCTCTGCTGCCTCAAGTACGAGCACGCCTTCTACGCCGCCCAGCGCAAGCGCTTCCCGCGCGAGGGCAAGACGATCACCACGCTGCGCGGCGGCGAGCGCGTGGTGGCCGTGGACATCTTCCGCGAGCGCGTCTTCCTGCGCGGGCCGGAGGAGGCGCGGGTGCTGCCGCTCGTGGAGCTGCAGGCCGAGATGGAGCAGGCGGCCCAGGCGGGCGGAGCGGTCGCCGTCGAGGCGGCCGCGCCGGCGCCACCGAGGCGGCCCGCCGCCCCGGCACGCCCACCGCGCGAGCGCCCCCCCGTGCAGACAGCCCAGCTGCCGCCGAC
>DASUOW010000016.1:0-33616 GCA_036276435.1 Gemmatimonadales bacterium | reverse complement strand
ATGGGGGACTACGATACAGCCGATCGGCAATAATGCAAGTACCTACTTGCTTGCGTGACGCGCCCGTTACCAGTCGCGCATCACACGCCGGTAGATGTACAGTATTTTCGCTGTATGCCTCAGATGACCCGCGCCCTCGGCGGCCTCGTGCTGCTCCTCACCCTGCCCACGGCGGTGCCGGCCCAGGTCTCCGATAGCGCCGCCGCCGAGCGGGTGCGCACCGAATCGGGCATCGACCCGACCCGGGTGATCTCGGTGGCCAGCGTGGCGCTCGAGGTGGTGGACTTCCCCGACGACCGCTTCACCAGCGCGGTCATCCCTCGCATCGGGATCGGCGCCGGCGCCTGGAGCGCGGTCCTGGACGGCCGCATCGCCGCCATCTCTTCCGGCGAAGCGGGCGCGCCGCTGGTGACCGGCTTCGGCGACGTCGGGCTCACGGTGGCGCGGGCGTTCCGGGGCGGGAGGCGGCACGCCTTTGCGGCGGCGGCGGAGCTCGTCGTGCCGGTGGGCAGCGAGGGCGTGGGCAGTGGGGCGGTCGCGATCACGCCCGCGTTCACCTGGGCCTGGACGCTCCGGCCCACGCTCGTGATCGCCGCGCAGTCGCAGTGGGCCCGGAGCCTGCTCCGCGCGAGCGGGGCCGCGGAGCAGTCGCTGCTGACGCTGCGGGGGTACGTGGCGACCTTCCGGCCCAGCGGCTGGTTCTTCGTGCTCGAGGGCCGGGTGGCGCAGGACTTCGTGCGGGAGCGGGCGGACGTGATCGTCTCGCCCGTCGCGGGCCGGAACATCGGGAAAGGCCTCAGCCTGGCCGGGCTGTTCGAGCTTCCCGTTTCCTCCCGCGGGCGTGAGCGCTACGGCATGCTGGCGAGAGTCGGCGCCCAGCGGGCCTTCTGAGACCGGGCACCCATGCAGTCACTTCTCGATCGGCAGCCCCACGCCGTTGCCCCACTCCGTCCAGCTGCCGTCGTAGTTGCGCACCTGCTCGAAGCCGAGCAGGTAGGTGAGCACGAACCAGGAGTGGGACGACCGCTCGCCGATGCGGCAGTAGACGATCGTCTCCCTCTTCGGGTCGAGCCCGTTCTCGGCGACATAGAGCGTGCGCAGCTCGTGGGCCGGCCGGAAGGTGTGGGTCTCGGGGTTCACCGCCCGCGCCCAGGGAATGCTCTTCGCGCCCGGGATGTGGCCGCCGCGCATGGCGCCTTCCTGCGGATACTCGGGCATGTGGAGCTTCTCGCCCCGGTATTCCTCCGGGCTGCGGACGTCCACCAGCCGGCCGCCGGCGCGCACGTGGGTGAGCACTTCCTCGCGGAAGGCACGCAGCTGCCGATCGTCGCGCACGCCGACGGTGATGTCGCCGGACGGATACTTCACCGCATCGGTGACGAGCGGACGGCCCTCCTCCGCCCAGCGCTGGCGGCCGCCGTCCATCAACCGGAGGTTGGTGAGGCCGAACAGGCGGAAGACCCAGAAGGCGTAGGTGGCCCACCAGTTGTTCTTGTCGCCGTAGAAGACGATGGTGGTGTCCTGCGAGATCCCCTTCGAGCGCAGCAGGCGCTCGAACGCGTCGCGCGAGACGTAGTCACGGACGACCGGATCGTTGAGGTCGTTGGTCCAGTCGATCTTCACTGAACCGGGAATGTGCCCCGTCTCGTAGAGAAGGAGGTCCTCGTTCGACTCGATCAGGCGGACCGACGGATCGCCCAAGTGGTCGGCCACCCACTGGGTGGAGACCAGCGCCTCCGGGTGGGCGTACCCGCGCTCGGCGATCGGCGGCACGGACGCCAGCGGCTTCTCCTGCGACATGGTGTTCTGCCCTCGATTTGCGACTTGAGTTGTCGTAGATATACATCTGAATCTGAGGGCCCGGCGCCGTACTGTCAACGAAGTCGTGCCGGGCGCTAACTTACGAGACGTTCTCGCACTCTCTCATCCACAGTCGAGGGTCCGCGTGTCTGCTGCTGCTCGCCCGAACGGGGTAGTCTGGGCCGGTCTGATGCTGTCGTTCGTCGCCGGCTGCGGCGGCGAGAAGGCGCCGCCGCCGCCGCCGCCGCCCACCGTCAACGTGCTCGCCATCGCGCCCCGAACGGTGCCCGCCGTCTTCGAGTTCACCGCGCAGGCGGAAGCGTCGCACCGGGTGGAGGTGCGCTCGCTGGTGCAGGGGACGATCCTCGCCCGGTACTTCACCGAGGGCTCGGAAGTACGGAAGGGCCAGAAGCTCTACCTCATCGACCCGGCGCCCTATCAGGCCGCCTCGAGCTCCTCCTCGGCCGTGCAGGTGAGCGCCCGCGCCACGTACGAGCAGTCCAAGCGCGACCTCGCTCGCGGGGAGGCGCTGTTCAAGGGCGGCGCGATCAGCCAGCGCGACTTCGACGTGCTGCGCACCAACTTCGAGCGCGCCGAGGCGGACCTCGCCGGCAGCGCCGCCTCGCTGGACAAGGCCAACGTCGACCTGAACCGCACGACCATCGCCGCCGAGATCGACGGCCGCATCGGCGCGGCCGAGCAGCTGGTGGGCGCGCAGGTGCCGGGGCCCTCGGTCCTGCTGACGACCATCGACCAGCTCGACCCGATCTTCGTGGACCTCGCGATCTCCGACAACGACCGGGTCCGGCACGAGGAGAACGTCCGCACGGGGCGCATCACCCCGCCCGCCAACGGCAGCTACCGGGTGCAGCTCGTGCTCTCCGACAGCAGCACCTACGACTACGAAGGCCGCATCAACTTCGCCGACATGCGCATCGACCAGGAGACGGGCTCGCTGCGCCTGCGCACCGAGTTCAGGAATCCGAAGCGCCGCATCCTGCCGGGCCAGTTCGTCCGGGCCCGCCTCCTGGGCGCCACGCGCAACGATGCCGTCCTGGTGCCGCAGACCGCGGTGCAGCAGGCGCTCGGACGCCAGTTCGTCTACGTGGTGGTGGGTGACACCGCGAAGTCGCGCGACGTCGTCACCGGCAGCTGGGTCGGCCAGGACTGGATCATCGAGAAGGGGCTGCAGGCGGGCGACAAGGTGATCGTCGACAACCTGCAGCGCGTGCGACCGGGCTCGCCCGTGCTGGCCAAGGCGTGGCAGCCCGACTCGGCGAACGCCGGCAAGCAGACGGCATCGGCCGGGGAGACGAAGCGGTGAGTACGCAGTCGCCATACGTTCCGAAGAACATGTTCATCCGACGACCCATCCTGTCGTCGGTGCTCTCGATCATCATCGTGCTGCTGGGCCTCTTCGCGCTGCGGAGCCTGCCCATCGCGAGCTACCCGATGATCACGCCGCCGAGCGTGAGCGTGTCGGCGTTCTACCCGGGTGCCACGGCGTCCGACGTGGCCGAGGCGGTGGCCGCCCCCATCGAACAGCAGCTGTCGGGGATCCAGGACCTGCTCTACTTCACGTCGGCCAACTCGAGCGACGGCACGATGAACCTCTCGGTGTTCTTCAACATCGAGCGGAACCAGGACCTGGCCGCGGTGGACGTGCAGAACCAGGTCAAGCTCGCCGAGCCGCAGCTGCCGCAGGAGGTCCGCCAGAACGGCGTGACGGTGAAGAAGGCGCAGAAGGACATCCTGCTCATGGTGGCGCTGGCGTCGGACGATCCCCGCTACGACGCCGAGTATCTCTCCAACTTCCTCAAGATCAACGTCGAGGACGAGCTCAAGAAGCTCAACGGCGTGGGCGACGCCACGGTCTACGGGCAGCTCGAGTTCTCGATGCTCATCTCGCTCGACCCGTACCGCATGGCGCAGCTGGGCGTCTCGGTGCCGGAGATCGTGGCGGCGGTGCGCGAGCAGAACGCGACCAACCCGGGCGGGCGCATCGGGCGCGAGCCCGCGCCGCCGGGCACCGACCTGACCTTCTCGGTGACCACGAAGGGCCGCCTCACCGACCCGAAGGAGTACGAGCGCATCGTCATCCGGGCGCACAAGGACGGCAGCCTGCTCCGCATCGGCGACCTGGGCGAGGTGCGCCTCGGGGCGCGCAACTACGACCTGCTCGGCCGCCTCAACGGCAAGCCCACCGCGATCATCCCGGTCTACCTCCGCTCCGGCGCCAACGCGCTCGACGTGAAGGAGGAGATCGTCGGCCGCCTCGAGGAGCTCGGCCGGACCTTCCCGCCGGGCGTCAGGGCCGAGATCGTGTACGACACCACGCCGTTCGTCGAGGCCTCCATCGAGGAGGTGGTGCACACGCTCGTCGAGGCGATGGTGCTGGTGTTCCTCGTGGTGTTCATCTTCCTGCAGAGCTGGCGTGCCACGCTCATCCCGGCGCTCGCCGTGCCGGTGTCGATCATCGGCACCTTCTTCGGCATGCAGATGTTCGGGTTCTCGATCAACTCGATCACGCTCTTCGGCCTCGTGCTCGCCATCGGCATCGTGGTGGACGACGCCATCGTGGTGGTGGAGAACGTGGAGCGCATCATGGCCGAGCGGCACGTGAGCCCGGCCCAGGCGTCCGACGAGGCGATGGCCGAGGTGAGCGGCGCGCTCATCGCCATCGTGCTGGTGCTGTGCGCGGTGTTCGTCCCGGTGGCGTTCATGGGCGGCCTCACGGGCCGGCTCTACAAGCAGTTCGCGCTCACCATCGCGGTGTCGGTGATCATCTCCGGCATCGTGGCGCTGACGCTCACGCCGGCGCTGTGCGCGGTGCTCCTGAAGCCCCACGCGCCGGGCCACAAGAAGTGGGCCCCGTTCGAGTGGTTCAACCGGGCCTTCGACAAGGTCACCGGAGGCTACGGCAGCATCGTGAACTTCGGCCTCGGCACGCCGAAGACCATGCTCGCGGCGTTCGCCGTGATGGTGGCGCTGGCGGTCGTCCTCTTCCAGCGCACGCCGACCGCCTTCCTGCCCGCGGAGGACAAGGGCTACTTCGTCGGGTTCGTGTCGCTGCCGGACGCCGCGTCGCTGCAGCGCACCGACCAGGTGGTGCAGCGGGTGGAGCAGGCGCTGATGGCCGATCCGGCGGTCGTGAACGTCACGGTGCTCGAGGGACTCGACTTCATCGCCAACGCGAACCAGACCAACGCCGCCACGCTCTTCGTCACGCTGAAGCCGTGGGCCGAGCGCGAGGCGGACTCGCTGCAGCTGCCGGCGGTGGTGGCGCGGGCGAACGCCGCGATCGCGGGCATCAGCGAGGCCCAGGGCTTCGCCTTCAACATGCCGGAGATCCCGGGCCTCGGCGTCACGGCGGGCCTGGAGATGTACATCCAGAACCGGGGCGTGGGCGACTACCCGCAGTTCGTCGCGGTGGGCCAGGAGTTCCTGCAGAAGCTGAACGAGACGGGCGCGGTCAGGGCGCGCACCGGCATCCGCCCCAACGTGCCGGCCTACCATCTCGACGTGGATCGCGAGAAGGCCAAGACGCTCGGGCTCCAGCTGAGCGACGTCTTCCAGACGCTGCAGGCCATGCTCAGCACGTACTACATCAACGACTTCAACCTGTACGGCAAGACCTATCGCGTGCAGGCGGAGGCCAGCGCGCAGTTCCGCATCAAGCCGGACGACATCGGCAAGCTCTTCGTGCGCAACGACAAGGGCGCCATGGTGCCGGTGTCCGCCTTCACCCGGGGCGCCATGAAGGGCGGTCCGGCCCTGGTCACGCGCTTCAACGGCTTCACCGCCGCGCAGGTGAACGGCGAGCCGGGCCCCGGCAAGAGCTCGGGCGAGATGCTCGCCACCGCCGACCGGATCGGCGAGGAGTTCGCCCCGCGCGGCCTGGGCTTCGCCTACGGCGGCCAGTCGCTGCAGGAGAAGCTCGCCGGCGGGTCGACGGCGATGATCTTCGGCCTCGGCATCCTGATGGTGTTCCTGATCCTGTCGGCGCAGTACGAGAGCTGGTCGCTGCCGATCGCGGTGCTGCTGGTGGTGCCGTTCGGCCTGCTGGGCGCGCTGCTGGCGATCATGGTGCGCGGCATCCCGAACGACCTCTACTTCACCATCGGCCTCGTGACGGTGGTGGGCCTCGCGGCCAAGAACGCGATCCTTATCGTGGAGTTCGCCAACGTGCTGCACCAGAAGGGCCTGGGCTTCCGCGAGGCCGCGGTGCAGGCCGCGAAGGAGCGCTTCCGCCCCATCCTGATGACGAGCTTCGCGTTCATCCTCGGCGTGGTGCCGCTCGTGATCGCCTCGGGCGCCGGCGCCGGCAGCCGCAACTCCCTCGGCACGGGCGTCTTCGGCGGCATGCTCGCGGCCACGGTCATCGGCGTGTTCTTCACGCCGCTGTTCTACCTGGTGGTCTCGGGGATCAGCGGCCGGTTCGGCCGGAAGAAGCCGGCGCTGGCGCTCGAGACGCCGGCGGCGGGCGCGGTGCCGGCGGCGGTGCATGCGCCGGACGTGGAATAGGGACGGCGCTCAGGATGACATGGCAAAGGGGTCGAGATCCGGTTGAGATCTCGACCCCTCAGCATTTTCCCCGCCGCGGCTACTTCGTCGCCACCGTCAGCAGGTCCATCTGCGTCGGCGCCGCCTGCAGCAGCTCGATGGCCTTCCGCACCTGCGCGTCCTCGGGCACCCAGCGGCGGAACGCCGTGGAGTCGCCGAACGCCACGCGGCTGAGGCGCTGGGTGATGAGCCGGTCCACCAGCGGCTGGCCGGCGTCGAACTGCCCGCGGGTGACGCCGACGCCGGCGCGCATCCAGGCGCGGTACACCGAGTCGCGCCAGGCGGGCTGCACCTGGAAGTCGGGCTTGAGCTTCGGACGCACCTGCCGGGCGAGCTGGGCCAGCGCCGCGTTGGACTCCTTCGACTTCACCGACAGGATCCGCTGCAGCTCCTGCTCGCCGGTGGTGAGGGTGTCGGCGAAGACCGTCACGTCGGGCACGATGCCGCCGCCGCCGTACACCTGCCGGCCGCCGTCGGACTTGTAGACCGGGCGCAGGTGGTCCGGGACCACCGAGTCGGCCGGGCCGCCGCGGTGCCGGTCGCGCTGGATGGAGCGGCCGCTCGGCGTGAACCACTTCGCGTTGGTGATCTTGAGGTACCAGCCCTGGTCGAGCGGGTAGAGGGTCTGCACGACCCCCTTGCCGAACGAGGTGGTGCCGAGGAGGATGGCGCGGTCGTGGTCCTGCAGCGCGCCCGCGACGATCTCCGAGGCCGACGCGGTGGCGCTGTCGGTGAGCACGACGAGCGGCAGGTCGGCGCTCACGGGCTGCTGGTCGCCCGCGCGCACCTCGGTGGGCCGGCTGCGATAGCGCACCTCGACCACCTTCGTGCCGGCCGGCAGGAAGACGTTCGCCACCTTGATCGACTCGTCGAGGTCGCCGCCCGGGTTGCCGCGCAGGTCGAGGATGAGCCCCTTCGCGCCCTGCTGCTGCAGCTTCTGCACGGCGCCCGCGAGTTCCCGGCTGGCGACGTCGTTGAACCGCTGGAGCGGGACGTAGCCGATGTCGCCGTCGAGCATGATCGCGTACGGCACGCTCGGCACGTGCACCACGGCGCGCACCAGGCGGTTCTGCATCGGGTCGCTGACGCCGTCGCGCGCGATGGTGAGCGCCACCTCGGTGCCGGGGGTGCCGAGCAGCCGCCGCGACACCTGCTCGAGCTTGAGGCCGTTCACCGGCTGCCCGTCCACCGCCACGATGCGGTCGCCCGACCGGACGCCGGCGGCCTCGCCCGGCGTCCGCGGGAAGACGCGGGTGACCATGATGACCCCGTCCTGGTCCTCGAGCAGCAGCCCCACGCCGCCGTAGGAGTTGCCGAGCGACTCGCGCTGGAAGCGCGCCATCTCCTGCGGGGAGAAGAGCGCCGAGTACGGGTCGTCGAGCGTGCGCACGAGGCCGCGGGCGGCCTTCTCGTAGATCTCGTCGAGGGACGTGGAGTCGATGGCCTCGCGGTGCAGCCGCGTCACCACCTGGTCGAGCAGGCGGACGCCATCGCGCTGTTCGGAGCCGTAGCCGATGAATCCCGCGCCGGCGAGCGTGAGCCCCGCCAGCAGCGGGAGGGCCAACCACCTGTTGTGCATCCGACTCCTCCTTCCAACGACCCCGGGACTGGACTGAACGGCACGACGACGCGCGGTGCTACGCAAGATGCTCCATCGTATCTGAAGAAACGATGCGCTCCGGATGTGCAACACTGATGCCGGACCGCGGCGGAAGGGCCGCGATCCGCGCCGCGCGGCGCAGACGCGCGTCACGGCGCGCGCGAAACGCCGCGATATCCACGATCGTCGCGTCGTCCGCGTGCGCGCCGGGACGTGCAACGGACTGCAGACGTCCAGAAGTCCTGTCGGAATGCCGCGCTATCGCCACGTACGCACCGTCGCCGCGGCGCACGAGGAGACCGCGCGCCGATTCGCGCCGCAGGAGGAACGGCGTGATATCGACGACCGTCGCCAGCACGCGCGGTGCGGCGGCGACGGCACCACGCCACGCCGCACGGCCGGGCGCGAGTGCCCGGCGCGCCAGCGGCACGACGTACGGCAGGAGCACGAGAAGCAGAGCGACAAGGGCGACGACCGGGAGTGCGCGCAAAGGCGTACCTCCTGGAGGGTGCGGTCGAACGAGCTGTTGGGGTGGTTTTTCGAAGATAGCGCGAAACACCCCGGACCGCACCAGCCCTCTCGCCCTACGGACCGGTCGGGCCGCGGTTTCCGGCGTCTCGGCTTGCGACGGACCCCCCGGGCGGGCAGACTACCCGCTCCCCGATTCCGTGACGACGACGCCCGTGCCCGCAACCCCGACCGTGTCCCGAGCCCTGCTGCTCACCGTGATGCTCGCCGCCTGTGCCCGGTCGCAGCCGCCGGTCGACGGCGCCACCCCGGCCCGCGCCGTGGGCAACACCACCATCGCCGAGCCGGAACGGCCGCGGCCCTATCCGGTCGAGGAGACGGCGGGCTTCCGCAAGGCGGTCGAGAAAGGAACGCGCACCCGCACCGGGCGGCCGGGGCCCAACTACTGGCAGCAGTGGACGCGCTATCGCCTCACCGCCGACTACGACCCGGCCACGGGCCGCGTGGAGGGCACGGCGGAGGTGCGCTACTTCAACCGCTCGCCCGACGCGCTCCGGGCGCTGCAGGTGCACGTCTACGACAACATGTTCGCGCCCGAGGCGATGCGCACGCGCCGCGTGCCGGTGCAGCCGCCCGTGACGATCTCCCGCGTCGCCGTGCGGGGCGAGGAGCTCGCCGCGACCCCGAGGCCGGGCGTCGGCGCCTATCGGGTGAACGGCACCGTCATGTCGATCTCCCTCACCCAGCAGCCGCTCGCGCCCGGCGACAGCGTGGACCTGTCGTTCCGGTGGTCCCTCACCGTCCCGGCCGACGGCGCGCCGCGCGGCGGCCGCAACGCCGACGTGGCATGGGTGTCCTATTGGTATCCGCAGCTCGCCGTCTACGACGACGTGGTGGGCTGGCAGGTGGACCAGTACATGGGCAACGGCGAGTTCTACATGGGCTACGGCGACTACGAGGTGAGCATCACCGTGCCGGCGGGCCACGTCGTGGCGGCCACCGGCGACCTCGTCAACGTCGCCGAGGTGCTCACGCCCGCGCAGCGCGACCGCTACGCCGCGGCGGCCCGCACCGACTCGGTGGTCCACGTGATCGCGGCGGACGAGGTGCGGGCCGCCCAGCGCGGCACCCGGCCCGCGGGCAAGGCGACGTGGCGCTTCCGCGCCGAGAACGTGCGCGACTTCGTCTTCGGCGTGTCCCACAAGTGGGCCTGGGACGTCACGCGCGCCGTGGTCGGCGACCGCGACGGCAACGGCACCGCCGACACCACCCGCATCCAGGCGTTCTGGGTGGTGCCCGACAGCGGCCGCTCCACCTGGCAGGAGGAAGCCGGCTACGCGCGGCACTCCATCGAGTTCCTGTCGCAGTACCTCTGGCCGTATCCGTACCCGCACGCCACGGCGATCCAGGGACCGCAGTCGTGCGGCGGGATGGAGTTCCCGATGATCACCTGCATCGGCGCCGGCCCGACGGGGCAGCTCTACGGCGTCACCGTGCACGAGCTCGGGCACATCTGGTTCCCGATGCAGGTGGGCAACGACGAGAAGCGCCACGCGTGGCAGGACGAGGGGCTCACCGAGTTCAACCAGGTGCAGGCCGAGAAGGACTTCCACGCGAAGCGGGGCGATGCCGCCGGCCGCGACTTCGAGGCGCCGGTGCGGGACGCCTACCTCGGCATCGCGCGGGCCGGGCTCGAGGAACCCCTCATGCGCCACGCCGACAAGTACGAGTCGCCGATGGCGTTCGGCATGGCGAGCTACATGAAGCCCGCCACCATCCTCATGATGCTCCGCGGCATGCTCGGCGAGCAGAAGTTCATGGAGGCCTACCGGGCCTACGGGAAGCGCTGGCAGTACAAGCATCCCAAGCCCTACGACCTCTGGAACACCTTCGACGACGTGAGCGGGCAGGACCACGACTGGTTCTGGCGCACCTGGTTCTACGAGACGTGGCAGCTCGACCACGCCGTCGGGAGCGTCACCGAGAACAAGGGCGCCTGGACGGTGGTCATCGACGACAAGGGCCTCGCCCCGATGCCGGCGATGGTGCGCGTCACCCGCGCGGACGGCAACGCGCAGGAGTACACCGTCCCGGTGGAGGCATGGCTCCGGGGCGCGAAGCGCTATTCGTTCAAGGTCGAGGGCACCGCGGCGGTGCAGAAGGTCGAGATCGACCCGGACCAGCGCTTCCCGGACATCGATCGCAGCAACAACACCTGGACCCGCTGAGGCGGCACACGGAGGCACGGGACGATGCGGATCGGCGGCGGTGGCAGGAGCTCGAATCTCGAGGATCGGCGCGGCGAGCGTCCGCGCGGCTTCGGCATCGGTGGCGGCGGCCGGGGGATCGGCCTGGGCGCGATCCTCTTCGCCGCCTTCATGGCCATCGTATTCAAGGCCGACTTCTTCAGCATGCTGGGCCTGGGGAGCGCCGTGAGCAACCGCGCGCCGCAGGTGCAGACGTCGCCCGGGCCGGCGCAGGGCGTGAACGACGCCGCCGAGGAGCCGATGGTGCTGTTCGTGTCGGGCGTGCTCGACGACGCGCAGGCGTTCTGGGCGAAGACCTTGCCGGCCACGATGGGCGCGCCCTATCGCGATGCGAAGCTGGTGCTGTTCCGCGACCTCAACACGTCCGCCTGCGGACGCGCGGAAGCCGCGATGGGCCCGTTCTACTGCCCGCTCGACGAGAAGGTCTACATCGACCTCGGCTTCTACGACGAGCTCGCCCGCCGCTTCCAGGCGCCTGGCGATTTCGCGCAGGCCTACGTCCTCGCGCACGAGATCGGCCACCACGTGCAGACCATCCTCGGCACCTCGGAGCAGGTGCAGCGCCTGCAGCAGCAACGCCCGCAGCTGGCCAACCAGGCCTCGGTGCGTCTGGAGCTGCAGGCCGACTGCTACGCCGGCGCCTGGGGCCACTCGGCGGCCCAGCGCGGCCTGCTCGAGGCCGGCGACGTGGAGGAGGGCCTCCGCGCCGCGACCGCCATCGGTGACGACAACATCCAGCGCCAGACGCAGGGGCGCGTGGCACCGGAGTCGTTCACCCACGGCAGCTCCGAGCAGCGGCTCGCCTGGTTCCGCCGGGGGCTCGAGTCGGGGGATCCGCGGCAGTGTGACACGTTCGCGGGGAGGTAGCGGCGGGGGCGGGTGGGTGCGCGGTTGCGCGCCTCACCCCGCCCCTCCCCCACCCCTCGCCCCCGCTAGATTTCCCTCCAGACCATCCGGGAGTCACGATGTCGTTCCGTATCACCCGCGCCCTGCCCCTGCTGGGCCTGCTCGCGCTCCTCGCCTCGCCCGCCGCGGCCCAGAAGGCCAAGCCGGCCAAGGGCGAGCCGGTCTACGACGACCGGCCGCTCTCCGCGTGGATCGAGGACCTCTCGGGCCTCGCGCCCTACACCCGGCACTCCGCCGCCTACGCCATCGCCAGCATGGGGCCGAAGGCGACCGCCGCCGTGCCGGCGCTGATCAAGAACCTCGAGGATCCGGAATCCACCGTGCGCTTCTCGAGCGCGCTCGCCCTCGGCGAGATCGGCCCCGGCGCCAAGGAGGCGGTGGACCCGCTCAAGAAGCTGCTCGACGACCGCAGCGAGGACGTCGCCGCCGCGGCGCGGAAGTCGATCAAGCGGATTTCCGGCGAAGTGGTGGAGTAGGCCCACCGACGGCCGGATCGACGCACCACGGGGCGGCGCTCACGCGAGCGCCGCCCCGTCCTCGTTCCCGCCCGGCCCTTGCACTCCATCCGTACATTCGTATATTCGGATGCATGACGAATGCCTCGCTCCTCCCCCAACTCGATCTCTTCGCCGACCCGGTCCGGGCCCGGCTGCTGCTGCTCATCGAGCCGCAGGAGATGAGCGTGGGCGAGCTGGCCGAAGTCCTTCAGCTGCCGCAACCTACGGTGAGCCGGCACCTCAAGGCGCTGGCCGAGGCCGGCTGGGTCACGTCGCGGGCGGAGGGCACGAGCCGGCTGTATCGGGCCGATGCGGCCGGTCGCGGGGCGGCCCTGACAGACCTGTGGCGTCTGGTGCGCGCCGAGATCGAGGACTCGGCCGACGCGCGCCGGGACCAGGAGCGCACCCGGCACGTGCTGGCCACCCGGCGCGGCCGGGGCGACTTCTTCAGCGACAGCGCGACGCAGTGGGACGCGCTCCGGGCCGAGCTGTTCGGCGCGCGGCTGGAGCTGCTGCCGCTGCTGGGCCTGCTCGAGTCGGGCCTCGTGGTGGGCGACCTGGGCTGCGGCACCGGCCTGATGGCGCTCGCGATGGCGCCCTTCGTCCAGCGCGTGGTGGCCGTCGACGGCTCGCAGCCGATGCTCGACGTGGCCGCGACGCGCCTGGGCGGCGTGGCCAACGTGGAACTGCGCCAGGGCGACCTGGCCTCGCTGCCGGTGCGCGACGGCGAGCTCGACGTGGCGCTGCTGAGCCTCGTGCTCTCGTACGCCACCGAGCCCGCCGCGGTGCTCCGCGAGGCGGCGCGTGCGCTGCAGCCCGGCGGGCGCATCCTGCTCACCGACCTGATGCCGCACGAGCAGGTGGAGCTGCGGCAGCGCTTCGGACAGCAGTGGCAGGGCTTCTCGCACGATACGGTGCGGGGGTGGCTCGAGGCGGCCGGCTTCACGTCGGTGCGCTACGTCCCGCTCCCCGCGGAACCCACGGCGCGCGGCCCGCTGCTCTTCGCGGCGTCGGCGGTGCGCGCATGGCAGGAACGCTGACGGGAGACGACGCATGACCGAGCTGAAGCAGGGCGCATCACCGACGCAGGTGCAGTCGGCCAACGGCCTCGTGGCGAGCGCCAAGGCGCACGTCCGGGAGGTGCAGCCCGACGACGTGGCCGGGCTCCTGGCGCAGGGGGCGGTGCTGATCGACGTGCGCGAGCGCGTCGAGCTCGAGGCGGAGGGGATCATCCCCGGCGCGGTGCACGCACCGCGCGGGGTGCTCGAGTGGAGCGTGGACCCGCAGAGCCCCACCTTCATCCGGGCGCTCGACCCCACGAAGCCCGTGGTGCTCTACTGCCGCTCGGGCAACCGCTCGGCGCTCGCGGCGCAGGTGATGGAGAAGATGGGCTACGGCGACGTGACCAGCCTGCAGGGCGGCATCGTGCGCTGGAAGACGGAAGGCCGGCCGGTGGCCGCGCCGCAACACACCCTTTAACGATCACGGGAGCGACACGATGACGGCAGTGGCGACGGAGCGGAAGCTGGAGCACGCGAGTGCCGAGCGCCCCGCGTTCAAGGTGAAGGACCTCGGGCTGGCCGAGTGGGGCCGCAAGGAAATCCGCCTCGCCGAGGACGAGATGCCGGGCCTGATGGCGCTGCGTCATGAGTACAAGGGCAAGAAGCCGCTGGCGGGCGCCCGCATCATGGGCTCGCTGCACATGACGGTGCAGACGGCCGTGCTGATCGAGACCCTCGTCGACCTCGGCGCCGACGTGCGCTGGGTGTCGTGCAACATCTTCTCGACCCAGGACCACGCGGCCGCGGCCGTGGCGGTGGGCCCGAAGGGCACCGTCGACGCGCCGAAGGGCACGCCGGTCTTCGCCTGGAAGGGCGAGACGCTGGAGGAGTACTGGTGGTGCACGGAGCAGGCGCTCATGTGGCCTGACGGCGGCGGCCCGAACCTGCTGCTCGATGACGGCGGCGACGCCACCCTGCTGGTGCACAAGGGCGCCGAGTACGAGAAGGCCGGCAAGATCCCGGCGTTCGACCCGGAGAAGGATCCGGAGGAGTGGGGCGTCATCCTCGACCTGCTCAATGCCGAGGCGAAGAAGAACCCCGGCCGCTGGACCAAGGTGCTGGCGTCGATCCGCGGCGTCTCCGAGGAGACGACGACGGGTGTCCACCGCCTCTACGAGATGATGCAGGCCGGCACGCTCGCCTTCCCGGCGATCAACGTGAACGACAGCGTCACCAAGTCGAAGTTCGACAACCTCTACGGCTGCCGGCACTCGATCGTGGACGGCCTCAACCGCGCCACCGACGTGATGCTCGCGGGCAAGGTGGCGGTGGTGCTGGGATACGGCGACGTGGGCAAGGGCTGCGCGCAGGCGCTCAAGGGCCAGGGTGCCCGCGTGGTGGTCACCGAGATCGACCCGATCAACGCGCTGCAGGCCGCGATGGAGGGCTTCCAGGTCACGACCCTCGAGGACGTGCTCGAGACGGCCGACATCTTCATCACCGCCACGGGCAACAAGGACATCATCACCGTCGCCCACATGCAGCGGATGAAGGACAAGGCGATCATCGGCAACATCGGCCACTTCGACAACGAGATCGACATGGCCGGCCTGAAGAAGCTGCCGGGCGTGGAGCGCATCAACATCAAGCCGCAGTACGACGAGTTCGTGCTGCCGACCGGCCGGAGCGTGCTGATCCTCGCGGAGGGCCGCCTGCTCAACCTGGGCTGCGCCACGGGCCACCCGAGCTTCGTGATGTCGGCGAGCTTCACCAACCAGGTCATGGCGCAGATCGAGCTGCACCAGAACCACGGCCGCTACGAGAAGAAGGTGTACACGCTGCCGAAGAAGCTGGACGAGAAGGTGGCGCGCCTGCACCTCGCCAAGCTGGGCGTGAAGCTCACCGAGCTCTCGCCCGATCAGGCCGCCTACATCGGCGTGCCGGTGGAAGGGCCGTACAAGCCGGAGCACTACCGCTACTAGGCTCGACGGGGGGTCTGGATCCCCTTCGTCGTCCTGAGCGCTGCGAAGGACCGGGCGCATCGGGTATCTACCCGATGCACCCGGTCCTTCGCGCGTCAGGGAATCGCGGACAGCAGCAGGAACACCGCGCCGATCACCAGGTGGACGGTGCCCTGGAGCACCGTGGTGCGTCCCGTGCCGAGCGTCAGCGTGCTGGCGAACAGGGTGAGCACGAGCAGCACCGTGCCCTCGGCGGAGACGCCGAGGACGAGCGGCTGGTCCAGAAGCCGCGAGACGGCGGCGACCGCCGGGATGGTGAGCCCGATGGTCGCCAGCGCGGAGCCGAGGGCCAGGTTGATGCTGTTCTGCAGGCGGTTGTGGAGCGCCGACTTCACCGCGGCGATGCTCTCGGGGAGCAGGACCAGCGCGGCGATCACGACGCCCACGAACGCGCGCGGCAGGCCGGCCGCCGCGATCGCCTGGTCGAGGGGCTGGGACAGCACCTTGGCCAGCAGCACCACGGCCGCGAGCGAGAGCATCAGCAGCAGGCCGCTCGCCGTGGTGACCCGCGTCGAGGGCCGGACGTGGGGCTCCTCGCCGTCCGCGGGCGCTTCCAGGAAGTAGTCCCGGTGCCGCACCGTCTGGACGAAGACGAAGACCAGGTAGAGCACGAGCGAGAGCGCCCCCACGAAGATCAGCTGCGCCGGCGAATACTGCGGGCCGGGGAGTGCCTGGGTGTGGTTCGGCAGCACCAGCGCGAAGGTGGCCAGCGTGCCCAGCACGGCGAGGGAGGCCGACGCCCCCTCGAGCTGGAAGCTCTGCTCGTGATGCCGGCGCCCACCGAGAACCAGGCAGGATCCGACCACCAGGTTGAGCACGATCATCACCGTCGCGAACACCGTGTCACGGGCGACGGTCGCGCTGTTCTCCGCCCCCGACAGCATGATCGAGACGATCAGCGCCACCTCGATGACCGTCACGGCCAGGGCCAGGAGGATCGCGCCGAACGGCTCCCCCAGCCGGAGCGCGAGCACCTCGGCGTGATGCACCGACGCGAAGACGGCGGCCCCCAGCAGCAGGGCGGCGAGCGCCAGGACCAGCGTCCCGTCGGCCGGCAGGACCCCGGCGAACTTGAGGCCGAGCAGCACGCCCGCGGCCGCCGGGGCGGCCCAGGACCAGATGGGAACGACGTCGTGCGAGATGCTGGACATGATCGCAATACAGCCACGGGTCGTTATCGTTCCGACTCACCCATCCCCTGCCCCATGTACCGACTGCTCTGCCTCCTACTGCTCGCCTTGCCCTCCTCCCTCGCCGCGCAGGCGACGAACGGCCTCCTGCCCTGGTCGCAGCAGATCGCCATTCGCGAGGAGTGGCTCGCCACCCGCCACGCCTCCATCCTGCCTCTGATGCGCAAGCACGGGCTCGGCATGTGGATCGTGGTGAACGAGGAGTTCCACGACGATCCCGTGGTGCCGTACATCGCGCCGCCGCGCATCTACACGGGCGGGCGCGACCTCTTCGTGTTCGTGGACACGGGAGATTCGCTGCGGCGCATCGCGCTCACCGGCTACTCGGAGGAGACGCTCAAGCGCTTCTTCGAGCAGGACGACGACCCGAAGCCGTCGGGCCCGCAGCTCAAGGCGCTCTACGAGCAGTACCGGCCCGCGAAGATCGGGCTCGCCATCGACGGCAAGCGGGGGCAGACGCGCTCGCTCACGCACGACACCTACAAGTGGCTCGCGGAGCAGATGGGACCGGAAGCGGCCGCGCGGTTCAGCGCCGCGGAGCCGCTGATCGAGGAGTATCTCGATACACGCCTGCCGGCGGAGAAGCGCCACTACACCGACGCCGTGCGCCTCACCGACCGGATCACGAAGGACGCGTTGAGCGCCAAGGTGATCACGCCCGGGAAGACCACCGTCGGCGACGTGCGCCGCTGGCTCTACGACGCCTTCTGGCGCAACGGGGTCGGCACCTGGTTCCAGCCCGACCTGCGCGTGCAGCGGAAGGGCGTGCCGAACCCCACCTCGCGGGGCTTCCTCGCCGTGGCGCCGGAGAGCCTCGTGATCCAGCGCGGCGACGTGGTGCACCTCGACGTCGGGCTCACCTACATGGGCTTCGACACCGACTGGCAGAAGATGCTCTACGTGCTGCGGCCCGGCGAGAAGGACGTGCCCGCGGGCCTCAAGGCCGCGATGCGCAACACCAACACGCTGCAGGACGCGCTCATGCAGCGGCACTCGCGCCCGGGCCGCACCGCCGGCGACGTGTACCGGGCCACGATGGCCGAGATGGACTCGCTCGGGATCAAGGCGATGATCTACTCGCACCCCATCGGCGCGCAGGGCCACGGCCTCGGCGCGAGCATCGACTTCCGCTCGGCCAACAGGCCGTCGATGGACCCGGGCAAGGCGCTCCGGCACGGCTCCTACATCTCCATCGAGCTCAACACGAAGACGGCGGTGCCGGAGTGGGACGGGCAGGAGGTGTTCGTGATGATGGAGGACGACGCCTGGCTGGACGAGGCGGGGTGGCACTTCTTCCTGCCGAGGCAGGAGCAGTGGTACGTGATCCGCTAGCGGCGAAACCTTTCCAGCAGCGTTCCCGTCTGCAACGAGAAGTGGATGCATTCAGCCTGAAAGGACATCGCATGAAGCCCCTCTCCAGCCCCCTTCGTGGCGTCGCCCGGCTGTTGGGCGCGCTGCTGCTCGTCTCGCTCGTCGCCTCCGATGCGCACGCACAGTTCGACAAGCTGAAGGCCAAGGTCAAGCAGCGGACGGACCAGGCCACCGACCAGGCCCTGGACAAGGGCCTCGACCAGGTGGACCCCACGAAGCAGCAGCCCGCCCAGGCTGACGCGCCGGCGGAGGCCCCGGCGGAAGCCTCGGCCGACGCCGCGGTGCAGCCCGCTTCCGCGCCGGCCGCGGCCGCACCCACGGCCGCCCCGGCCGCGAAGGAGTGGGCCAACTACGACTTCGTGCCCGGCAGCAAGGTGCTCTTCGACACCGACTTCAGCGAGGACAAGGTCGGCAACTTCCCGCAGCGGCTCGAGTTCGTGGACGGGCAGCTCGAGGTGGTGGAGCTCGACGGGGTGCGGATGCTCAAGGCGAGCGACATCAGCCGGTTCGTCGTGCCGCTGCCGAAGGCGCTGCCGCCGCGCTACACCCTGGAGATCGATTTCATCTCGAAGAACGGGAACTGGAACGCCGTCGAGTTCACCGGCGGGCGGGAGCCGGCCTCCACCGACACGCGCGTCATCGTGGGCGACAAGGGCGTCGAGGTGTACACGGCGGGCAAGCAGCAGGTGAACTCGTACTACGCCGACGCCGTGCAGAAGGCGCTCCAGGGCACCCTGGTGCACCTGCGCGCGCAGGGCGACGGCGGCTACCTGAAGGTGTACGCCAACGAGCGCCGCATCGTGAACATCCCGAACGCGCAGGTGGAGCGCGCCAACGCGCTCTACGTGGTGATGGCCGGCCAGGACGGCGGCGAGAAGCCGGTGTACATCACGCGCATCCGCGTCGCCGAGAGCGAGGCGTCGATCTACGACGCGCTCTCGAGCACCGGCCGCTGGGCGACGCAGGGCATCCTGTTCGAGACCGGGAAGAGTGACCTGAAGCCCGAGAGCACGCCGACGCTCAAGGAGATCGCGGCCGCGCTCAAGGCGCATCCGGAGCTCAAGGTGGAGATCCAAGGCCACACCGACAACGTCGGCAAGGCCGCCGACAACCTGAAGCTGAGCGATGCGCGGGCGGCCGCGGTGAAGGCGGCGCTGGTGGGGCAGTTCGGCGCGGCCGACGCACAGCTCACCACGAAGGGCTATGGCGACACCAAGCCGTCCGCCCCGAACACCACCGCCGAGGGCCGGCAGAACAACCGGCGGGTGGAGCTGGTGAAGCAGTAGTCCCGCCCCGGAAACCCGTCACGGCGCGATTGCGTACGATCCCGTACCTTTCGCGCCGTCACTTTTCCCGGGACCCCGAATGCGTCGCCTGCTCGTCGCCCTGCCCCTGCTGCTCGCCACGCCGCTCGCCGCCCAGCAGGCGGCGGAGCCCGATTCCTCGACGCTGACGCTCGAGCGGATCTTCACGACGCCGTTCTTCGCCGCCAACCGCCCGCCCCAGCTCCGCTGGACGCCGGACGGGAAGAGCTTCTACCGCTTCGAGCGCCGGGAAGGCCAGACCGCCGCCGACATGGTGCAGGTGGACCCGGCCACCGGGGCGCAGACGGTGATCGTCCCCGGCAAGCAGCTCGTGCCCGCCGGCGACACGGCGGCCCTCCGGCCCGCGGGCGTGCAGTTCTCCGACGACGGCAGGACCCTCCTCCTCTACACCAACACCGCACGCGTCTGGCGCCAGAACACCCGGGGCGACTACTGGGTGCTCGACCGCGGCACGGGCAAGCTCCGGAAGCTGGGCGGCAAGGACGCCAGGCCGCAGACGCTCATGTTCGCCAAGTTCTCGCCCCAGGGCGACCGCGTGGCGTACGTGCGGGAGAACAACATCTACGTCGAGTCGGTGAAGGACGGGAAGATCCGGGCGCTCACGAAGGACGGCTCGCGCACCACGATCAACGGCACCTTCGACTGGGTCTACGAGGAGGAGTTCGGCCTGCGCGACGGGTTCCGCTGGAGCCCGGACGGCAAGAGCATCGCCTACTGGCAGCTCGACGCCACCGGTGTCCGGGACTTCCTGCTGATCAACAACACCGACAGCCTCTATTCCTTCACCATCCCGGTGCAGTACCCGAAGGCCGGCACCACCAACTCCGCCGTGCGCATCGGCGTGGTGGGCGCCGACGGCGGCAGCACGCGCTGGATGGCGGCCCCGGGCGCCCCGCGCGACATCTACCTGGCGCGCATGGAGTGGGCGGCGAACTCGAGCGAGCTGGTCATCCAGCACCTCAACCGGCTGCAGAACACCCTCACCGTGCTCCTCGCGGACGCGAAGACGGGCCGCACGAGCCCCATCCTCGTGGAGAAGGACGAGGCGTGGGTGGACGTGGTGGACGACTGGACGTGGCTCGACGGCGGGAAGCGCTTCGTCTGGATCAGCGAGCGCGACGGCTGGCAGCACGCCTGGAGCGTCTCGCGCGACGGGAAGGACGTGAAGCTCCTCACGCCCGGCGACTACGACGTGGTGAACGTGCAGGCCATCGACACCACCGGCGGCACGCTCTACTTCACCGCGTCGCCCGAGAACGCCACCCAGCGCTACCTCTACAAGGTCCCCCTCACGGGCGGCGCCGCGACGCGCCTCTCGCCGGCCGGCCAGAGCGGCACGCACCAGTACAGCATCGCGCCGGGCGCCGCGTACGCGGTGCACACCTTCTCGAACTACACCACGCCGCCGACGACGCAGCTCATCCGGCTCCCCTCGCACGAGCCGGTGCGCCCGCTCGCCGAGAACGCGGCGCTCGCGCGGCGGTACGAGAACCTGCGGAAGGGCCCGGTGAAGTTCGTGCGCGTCGACGCGGGCAACGGCGTCACGCTCGACGGCATCGTGATGTACCCGCCCGGCTTCGACTCGACGCGGAAGTACCCGGTGCTCTTCCACGTGTACGGTGAGCCCGCGGCGCAGACGGCGCTCGATGCGTGGGGGGCGAACGACGGCTTCCACCAGTACATCGCGCAGCAGGGCTACATCGTGGCCACCTTCGACAACCGCGGCACGCCCGCGCCGAAGGGGCGCGCGTGGCGGAAGTCGGTCTACCGCAAGCTCGGCGTCCTGGCCACCGAGGACCAGACCGGCGTCGCGCGCGCCATGGGCCGCTGGGCGGGCGTCGACTCCACGCGCTTCGCCGTGTGGGGCTGGAGCGGCGGCGGGTCCATGACGCTCAACATGCTGTTCCGCTCGCCCGACGTGTTCAAGACCGGCATGTCGGTGGCGCCGGTGCCGGACGTGCACCTCTACGACACGATCTACCAGGAGCGCTACATGGGGCTCCCGCAGCAGAACGAGGCCGACTACGTCGCCAGCTCGCCGCTCACCTTCGCGAACCAGCTCAAGGGCAACCTGCTCGTGGTGCACGGCTCCGGCGACGACAACGTGCACTACCAGGGCACCGAGCGGCTGGTGAACGCGCTGGTGAAGCACAACCGGCCGTTCCAGCTGATGGTGTACCCGAACCGGACGCACGGGATCTACGAGGGCGAGGGGACGACGCTGCACCTGTACTCGCTGCTGAGCCGGTACCTGATGGAGCATCTGGAGGCGGGGGCGCGGTGAGCTGAGGGAGCAACAGGCTCATTGCGAGGCCCCGCAGGGGCCGAAGCAATCCGGATGCAAAGAGCGGGACTCCGTGCGCGCGCACAGGGTCCCGCTCTTTGCATCCGGATTGCCTCGTCGCTCGCTGCGCTCGCTCCTCGCAATGAGCATGTTGCCCGCGGCAATTCTACACGTACACCCGCTCGAGCATCCCCGCCGCCGATTCGTCCAGCAGGTCCTCGTTCCTCAACTCGTTGAAGTGATCCAGCAGCTCCTCCGCGCGCAGCCGCCGCTTGCGGGGGCCGCGGTAGTCGCGGACCACCTTGCCGCGGTGCATCATGAGCACGCGGTCGCCGAGGCGGACGGCCTGGGCCATGGAGTGGGTCACCATGAGCGTGGTGAGCCTGAGCTTCCGCACCACCTCCTCGGTGAGCGAGAGCACCATCTCGGCGCTCTTGGGATCGAGTGCCGCCGTGTGCTCGTCGAGCAGGAGGATGCGCGGGCTCACGAGCGTCGCGATGAGCAGCGTGAGCGCCTGGCGCTGGCCGCCCGAGAGCGAGCCGATGGGCGTGTCGAGCCGGTCCTCGAGGCCCATGCCCAGCTCGCTCACCTGTGCGGCGATGGCTTCGCGCTTCGGGCGGGAGAGGGCGCGGCGCAGGTCGGGCCAGCGGCGGCCGCGCTGGGTGGCGAGCGCCAGGTTCTCGGCGATCGTGAGCCGGGGCGCGGTGCCGCGGAGCGGATCCTGGAACACGCGCCCCACGAGCGCCGCGCGCCGGTGCTCCGGCCACTGCGTCACGTCCTCGCCGTACACCTTCACCTCGCCGTGCGCGGGGATCAGCGTGCCCGCGACGGCGTTGAGCAGCGAGCTCTTCCCCGAGCCGTTGAACCCGAGCACCACCACGAACGCGCCCGGCTCCATCACGAGGTTCACGCCGCGCAGCGCGCGCACCTCGTGCACCGTCCCCTCGTTGAAGGTGTGACGGAGGTCCACCAGCTCGAGCGCGCGCGACTCAGCCATGGGCAGGGGCGCCGGCCGGGCGCGGGCGAAACCGCGAGCGCACGATGTCGGGAATCACCAGCACGGCAAGCACGAAGAGCGCCGTGAGGAGCTTGAGCGCGTTCGGCGCCACGCCCGCCGTGATGGCCCCCGCCACGAGCAGGCGGAACAGGATGGTGCCGAGCACCACGCCGAGGATCCGCCCGCCGAGGGAACGGCCGCGGGCGATGGCGTCGCCCAGGATCACGCAGCCCAGGCCCGTGACGAGGTTGCCGAAGCTCATCTGGATGTTGGCGAACGACTGGTACTGCGCGAACAGCGCGCCGCTGAGTCCCACCATGCCGTTCGCCGCCACGAGCCCCAGCACGAACATGGCATCCACGTCGATGCCGACGGCGCGCGCCATGGTGCGGTTGTCGCCGGTGGCGCGGAGCGCCAGGCCAAGGGAGGTGCGGAAGAAGCGGTCGAGGAGGAACACCGGCACGCCGGCCGCCGGGATGAGTGCGATGAACGTCGCCAGGTTGCGCGCGCTCACCTTGGTGCCGAAGAGCACGACGCCCTCGGACGGGAGGCCGGCCGCCATCCAGATCGACTCCGCCGTGCGCGGCAGGGCGCGCGTGCCCGACAGCGGGATGTCCCCGCCCTTCATCAGGAAGAGGTCGAGGGAGTAGAGCGCGGTGGTGACGAGAATGCCCGCGAGCAGGATGTCCACCTTGAGCCGCGTGTGCAGCAGCCCCGTCACCGCGCCCGCGGCGCCCCCGGCGAGGCCGGCAACGATGCTCGCGGTGGTGGGGTCGAAGCCGCGCGCCAGCAGGGCGGCCGCCACCACGGCGCCCACGCCGAAGGCGCCATCGGCCGTCAGGTCGTAGGTGCCGAGGATCCGGAACGCCACGAACACGCCGAGCGCCAGGAGCGAGAGCAGGAGCCCCATCGAGAGCGCGCCGACGAGCAGGTTCACGCGGGCGCCTCGATGCTCGTCACCGGCGACGACCAGCAGATGCCGCGCAGGAACTCGCTCTCGCCGGCGCCGGTGACGCCGCGGTCGTCGGTGAGCAGGTGAAGCACGCCGCGCGCGCGCTGCTGGGTGAAGTACTTGGAGACCACCACGCGCGGCTGCACCGTGCGGAGCGGCACCGGCCGGTACGCGAAGACGGACGCGTGGAAGTGCCCCAGGCAGTCGGTGCGCCCGCCGAGCGGCCGCAGCCAGGGCGCCAGCGCGCCGGCCTGCTGCTCCTTCGCCACCACGCCCACCACCAGCGCCGACGTCCCCTCGTGGATGTGCTCGGGGCTCAGGCCCATCCAGTCGCGCACGGCGGGTACCGCGGTGGTGAAGCCGGGCTGGTCGCCGCCGGGCGAGCGCCGCAGCCAGGCGCCCACGAGCCCCGAAACCTCGGTCATCATCACGATGGCGGTCGGGCCGCCCTTGGCGAGCTCGCAGCAGACGTTGGCCACCTCGGACAGCGACACCGCGTCGTGCTCCGGCAGCTTGGCGAACCGGACGGTGCGCGCGAACGGCCCCTCGAACACCATGCCGCTGCCGAGCACCGCGTGCGCAGGCTGGCCCGGCAGGCCGAGCATGAAGTCGGGCAGGTGCGCGCCGTCGGTGGGCTGCGCGGCCACGACGCCCTGCGCCGCGATCAGCTCGCCCAGGCGCGGCAGCGCGTCGTCGACGTCGCCGCCCAGCGCGCCCACGCCCAGGCCGAACGCCTCCTCGCTGAACGACACGGCACGGCACGCCGAGCGGGGGATCTCCCCCCGCTTCATCCACTCCGGCTCGCCCACCAGCCGGCAGCTCACCGTGGGCGCCGTGAACTGGAACGACGCCTCGGCCACCTCGTAGCGGCCGCGCACCATGAAGTTGCGCGGCACCTGCCAGGTATTGGTGCCGCCCAGGCTCCAGGTGATGGAGCCGGTGCGATTGCGCGGGAAGATGGAGGAGGCGCGCGACGGTGCCTCGGTGCCACCGGGCATGGCGCGCTCGCTGATCATGCCGCCCATCTCGGCGGCTTCGAGCGCGCTGCGCACCAGCGGCGAGGCGCCGGTGACGCGCAGGTCGCCGCGGATGGCGACGTATTCCTGCTGCGCCCCGGCGATGGCCTGCAGGCCGGGGGTGCTGATGTAGGAGATCTCGCGGAGATCGAGGGCCGCGGCGCGCGACCCTTCACGGAGGAGCTGCTCGAGGGTGTCGGCCAGCTGGGCGGCGCAGTCGCCGTCGAGCCGGCCCGACAGGCGCACGACGGCCACCGGGCCGTCGTGCGCGACGGTCATCTTCATCCGTTACTGGCCGGCGACCTGTTCCTTGACCGTCTCCAGCTTGTAGAACGGGATGTTCGCCGGGCTCTCGCCCTTGAGGATCCTGGCGATCATGTGGCCGGCGACGACGCCGCCTTCCTGGAAGTCCGGGAAGATGGCCGCCGAGGCGCCCTTCATGATCTCGAACGGCGAGGGCGAGAAGACCGGCACCTTCTTCTCGTTCGCGGCCGCGATGATGCTCTCGAACGCCGCGTGCGCGGCGTTGCCGAAGATCTCGATGGCGCCGACGTTCTTCGCCAGCAGCGCGTTGGTGGCCTCGGTGCCCTCGCCCGCGTTGTTGATGGGCAGGGAGACCACCTTCAGACCTGCCTTCTCCGCCGCCGACGTCAGCTTGTCCTTCAGCGACACCGAGAGGGCCTCGCCCGGGCTGAAGAGCACGCCGATCGACGTGGCCTTGGGGGCCACACGCTTGATGAGCGCCACGCGGCGCTCCTGCGCCGGGTCGCCGAAGCCGGGCGAGTACACGCCCGTCACGTTGGCGGCGTGGTTGGAGTCGGTGGTGCCGGCGCCGGCCGCGAACGGATCGGAGAGGACGTGGAAGACGATCGGCACATCCTTGACCCGCTCCACCGCCGACTTGAGCGTCTCGTCCTGCAGCGTCACGATGACCGCCGCCTTCTGGTCCACCGCGGCGTCCACCAGGCTCGGGAGCGTGGCCAGGTCGCCCTGGGCGCTCGACGGCTTGAAGACGTAGTCGCGACCCTGCTCCATCCCCTCCTCGGACAGGCCAACCCGCAGGGCGTCCTCGCTCCACTCGGCGCCGATCCAGTCCGCCGCCCGGATGATCGCGATCGTCTTCGGGGCGCCCGCCGCGCCGGCCGTGGCCGAGTCCGCCTTCGCGCCCGCGCCCTGGTCACCGCCCTTGGCGCAGGCGGCGGCGAGGCTGCCCACCAGCGCCAGCGTCGCGAACAGGGTGAGTCGACGGGAGAGAACGGGAGCGGGCATGGCGCCTCCTTGAGGTGCGATCAGGTCGGTCGGGATGGCTGTGGTGTACGGGCCTGAGACAGTCGGGAAATCTTCCCTGTTTTCCAGCTTCGCGCCAGTAGGGGTCAGCGGTGCGTCGTCACCCCCACCTGCCGGCACATCTCCAGCACCGGGCAGGTGGAGCACTTCGGCCGCACGCCCGTGCACACGTGCTTCCCGAACGGCACCAGCAGCCGGTTGATCTCGATCCAGTAGCGCTCGGGAAGGAGGTCCTCCAGCGCCGTCAGGGTGCGCTCGGGCGTCGGCGCCGCGACGATGCCCCAGCGGTTGGTGACGCGGTGCACGTGGATGTCGACGCTGATGCGCGCGTGCCCGCACGCCACGCCGAGGGTGAGGTTGGCGCACTTGGGGCCGACGCCGCGGAACGAGGTGAGCACGCTCGCGTCGCAGGGCAACGCGCCGCCGAACCCCGACACCGCGCGCTCGGCGATGGCGAGGATCTGTCGCGCCTTGGCCTCGTGGAAGGTGCTCGGCTCGATGAGCGCGTCGATGCCGGCCTCGCCGAGCCGTGCGATGTCGGCGGGCGAGGGAGCGCGCTCGAAGAGGCGGATGGCGAGTGGGAGGCTCAGCTCGTCCCTGGTGCGGATGGAGATGAGGCAGGCCACGAGCTGCTGGAAGACGCTGCCGTAGCCGCGGTCCCGGAGCTCGAACATCGCGGCGTCGGCGAAGCCGCGCACGGTGGCGCGGATGCGGTGGACGGCGGTGTCGATGTCGAAGGGGAGCTTGTGGGCCGGGCGGGGCATGCAGGGTGATACCCCATCGCGGGGCCCTCAGCCGGGTTTCCCACCCACCCCTCAGCTCACGGCATCGCCGGCCCGCACTTCCCCCCGCCCGGCAGCTCCGGCGCCCGCTCCGCCATCAGCTTCTCCACTCCCGCGATGTCCCGCGGCACGCCCGCCGAGAGGTGCTCGACGCCCTGTTCCGTGATGGCGTAGTCGTCCTCGATGCGGACGCCGACGTCCTTGTACTTCGCCATCACCGGCCTGAGCCGCGCGGCCATGGCGCGGTTGGCCGGCGTGTCGGCAAGCTCGTCGAGGATGGCGGGGTTCACGTAGAGGCCGGGCTCCACCGTGAACACGTCGCCGACGGCATAGAGCCCCTCGCCGTAGTAGTAGTTGGCCGGGTCGTGCACGTTGAGCCCGATGCCGTGGCCGCCCGAGCCGTGCCAGAGGTACAGCATGTACTGCGGGCACCCGCCCTTGGGACAGCGCGGCCCCTCGTACGTCGCCGTCGCCGAGTCGATGAGGCCGAGCCTCGCGAGACCCTCCGCCGCCACGGCGCGGCCCGCCCTGTCCGACTCGCCGACGGTCCCGCCCGCGCGGATCTTCGAGACGTACGCCGCCTGCGCGTCGAGGACGATCTGGTACACGGCGCGCTGCTCGGGCGTGAAGCGCCCGCTCACCGGCAGCGTGCGCGTCACGTCGGCGGCGTAGTGGTCGTACGCGGCGCCGGCGTCGAGCACGAGCAGCTCGCCGGCCTGCATCACCTTGCTGTCCTCCATGTAGTGGAGGATCGTCGAGTTGTGCCCCGACCCCACGATGCTGCCGTACGAGGGCCCGTCGGCGCCGAGGCGGCGGAAGGTGCCCTCCACCAGCGCCTGGATCTCGTACTCGCCGCAGCCGGGGGCCACGGCACGCATCGCCTGGATGTGCGCCGCGACGCTCGCGTCCACCGCGCGCCGCAGCAGCCCGATCTCCGCCGGGCTCTTCGTCGCCCGGAGCTTCGCGAGCGTGGTGTCGAGCGACGACATCGTCACCGGCCCGCGCCGCGACACGTCGGTGGCGAACGCCTTGCCCTTGGTGAGCGAGTCCTGCCGGGCGTAGTCGTACGTCTGCACGTCGGAGATGGTGTAGAGCGGCAGTCCCGCCGCCACCAGCGAATCCACCGCCGGCCGGAACTCGGCGAGCAGGCGTCCCGGCAGGCCCGTCACGCGTGCCGCCTCGTCGGGGGCGGTGCGGTTGCCCACCCAGCGCTTGGTGCGCCCGTCGGCGCGCGGCACGAAGAGCGTCTCGGTGGTCTGTCCGCCGCGCTTCACCATCACGTAGATGGCGTCCGGCTCCTCGAACCCGGTGAGGTAGAGGAACGAGGCATGCTGCTGGAACGTGGGCCAGTAGTTCACGGGCTCCACCGCGCCGAACGCGACCACCACACCGGAGTCGACGGTGGCGCCGAGGGCCGCGCGGCGCGACGCGTACTCGGCCTGAGTGACCTGGGCGGGGAGCGCGGCGGCGGACGCCGCGACGGCGAGGGCCGCGAGGAGCGCCGAACGGAGGCGGTTCATGGCGTGAGCACCGTTTCCTCGCGGCGCGGCTCCATGCGCACGATCCAGAGGCCGTTGTACATGTCGTTCACGTAGGCGAGGCCGTCGCGCACCACGACGCCCCAGGTCATCGCGGCGTTCTGCACCTTCCCCTCCATGTCGGCCGTGTGGACGTGCACCATCTCGCGCTGCTGGGCGCGCAGGTCGCCCTTGAGCTCGCCGGAGATGTCGAAGGCGCGGAAGCCGGCGTTGTACGCCCCCATGTAGAGCGTGTCGCCCGCCACCCAGATGTTGTGCACTCCACCGAATTCGGGCTCGTAGAACGCCACCGACTTCGGCTGCTTCAGGTCGCTCACGTCGATGACCTGCAGGCGCCCGTAGGCCCGTCCCGCCGCCGCGTCCTTCGCCCCCTTCACCCCCTCGGCCGGGAACACCTCGTCGGCGATGAAGACGTAGTCCTTGTGCCGCCACGCGGTGTGCGTGCCGCGGATGAAGCCCGGGCCGCCGGCGGCTTCCACCTGCCGGTACATGTCGTTGAGGTCGTACTTGTACTGCGACACGAGCACCGGCGTCGACGGCGTGCCACCGGCCATGCCGTTGCCGATGTCGAGGATGACGAGGCCGTCGTTCCAGTTGCTCAGGTAGGCGAGGCCGTCCTGCACATCGATGTCGTGCAGCGTGCGGCCGGCCTCGGGCCGGTTGCCCGTCTTCCACGTCCCCGCCTCGCGCGGCTTGTACGGGTCGGTGATGTCGATGACGTGCATCGCCCCGGTGCCGTCGTTGGTGAGGTACACGTGCGTGCCGTACTTCTCCTGGCGGTACACGAACGCCGAATGCACGCCGCTGGTGACCCCTTCGGTGAACTCCGCGATCACCTTCGGGTGCGCCGGGTCGCTCAGCTCGCAGATCACGATGCCGTTCTTGCGGTCGGAGGCGCCCTCGCGGGTGAACACGAGGTGCCTGCCGTCCGGCGTCGTCATGATGTCGTTGATGATGCGCGTGTTGGCCACCACCGAATCGGTGACGACGATCCTCGCCGGGTCGGAGATGTCGAGCGCGTAGAAGCGGTCCCCGCCGGCCGTGGTGCCGAGATAGGCGTTCCGGCCGTTCGGGTGGAGCCACACCTCGGTGGTGTTGAACTCCTTTCGCGGCAGGCGGCCCACCACCTGCGCCGGCCGGCGCACGTCGCGCGGCGTGAGCGTCACGGCCGCCTCGGCGGTCCGCACGCCCAGGCTCGCCGTCACGGTGTAGCTGCCCTGCTCGTAGCCCACGAACGCGCCGTCGTCGCCGATGGCGCCCTCGCCCGGCGAGAAGCTCCACGTCGGGGTGAGCCCCTCGATGGCGCGGCCCGCCCGGTCCTTCGCCAGGAGCGTGAAGCGGATCACGTCGCCGGTGCGCGCCTGGGTGGAGGCCGGGGAGATCTCGAGGAAGGAGATGTCGCCCGACACCACCGTCACCTTCCTCGCCCACTTCGCCTTCCCCGCCGTGGCGGTGAGGGTCGCGATGCCGGGCTTCACGCCCGTGACCACGCCGCTCTTCGAGACCTTCGCCACGCCGGGCGCCGAGCTGGACCAGACGGGCATCTCGTTCCGCCGGTCGTCGAGCGCCGTGTACACGCTCGGCACCAGGACCAGCTGCTGGCCGGCCACGAGCTTCGACACCGCCGGCGCCACCTCGATGCGCGCCGCGGCGCCCGGCACCATGCGCACGTCCACCCGCTCGATGAACGGCTTGGCCCCCGGCACCAGTGCCACCACCGCGACCTGCAGCGTGCCCGTGGAGCCCGACGTCACCAGGCCGGTGGAATCGACGTCGCCCTCGAACCAGCCGCCCGCCTTCTGGAAGCGGATCGTGGCGTCGGGCACGGGGTTGCCCTGCGCGTCGAGCGCGCGGGCGGTGAGCCGCAGGGTGTCGCCCGCGGCGACCACCGGCACGGCCGGACCGAGCGCGAACTTCGTCACGGGCGAGGCGGGGGCCGCCGGCACCGCGGGCGCCTCCTGCGCATGCAGCAGGACGGGCACGAGCGCGCCGAGGAGCAGCGGGAGAACGCGAGCGGTCACGGAAACTCCGGGCAGACGGGCGAATGGAGCGGATGAAGGCGTGCTCAAATCTGCGTCACCGTCGCCCCTGTACGGAAGGCCGTTGTTCCTGGGACCAATTGCCGCCCGGTCAGGCCCGGGCCAGAATGCAGGTCGTCTCTCTCACAGGATGTCGCATGGCCAGCAAGACCGATTTCACGCCCGAAGAGTGGACCACGCTCCGCACCGCCCCCGCGTTCGTCGGCGGCGCGATGATGGCGGCGTCGCCGGATGGCTTCTTCACCTCGATCCGCGAAGCGTTCTCGATGGGCAGCAGCAGCTTCTCGACGCTCAAGGCGCACGAGGGGGTGCCGCTCCTCAAGGAGATCATGACCGACAAGGAGAAGCTCGTCGACGACATGAAGGCGAAGCTCGGCACCGGCGGCGACGCCGAGGCGCGCCGGGCGAAGCTGCACGCCGAGGCGATCGCGAGCGTGAAGCAGGCGGTCGCGATCCTGGCGCAGAAGGGCAGCCCCGAGGACGTGAAGGCGTACCGCGCCTGGATCGGCGCCGTCGCCGAAGGGGTGGCGAACGCGGCGTCGTCGGGCGGGTTCCTGGGCTTCGGCGGCGAGAAGGTAAGCGAGGCGGAGAAGGCGTTCCTCGCCGACGTCGCGGCGGCGATGGGCTGAGCCCAGCGCGGCGCGGTTGGATCGGGGCGGACGGGCGCACGCGCTCGTTCGCCCTTGCCGTTGCAGGACAGTAGACTTCCCCGCATTCCCCCACGCGACCCGCAGCCCCAAGGTCTCATGCGTCACGTCCTGCTGCAGTTCCTGACCGCTTCGTGCCTGCTCTCCTCGCTGACGGCCCAGTCGGCGCCCCCGGCGGCCCGGCGCATCCCGAAGGTCGACACGCTCCACGGCGAGGTCCGCGTGGACGACTACTTCTGGTTGCGCGAGAAGCGGAACCCAGAGGTCATCGCGTACCTCGAGGCGGAGAACGCGTGGACGGCGCAGGGCATGCGGCACACCGAGGCGCTGCAGGAGCGGCTCTACCGCGAGATCCTGGGCCGGGTGAAGGAGACGGACCTGTCGGTGCCGGCCCGGAAGGGCGCGTGGGAGTACTTCACGCGCACGGCCGAAGGAAAGGGCTACCCGGACTTCTGGCGGCGGCGGGTCCAGGGCGGTGCCGAGCAGCTGATGCTGGACCAGAACGCCCTCGCCGCGGGGAAGGCGTACCTCTCGCTCGAGGGGCTCGACGTGAGCCCCGACGGCCGGTACCTCCTCTACCTGCAGGACACCACCGCCTTCCGCGAGTACACGCTCTACGTGAAGGACCTCGCGAGCGGCACCGTGATCGACTCCCTCGTCGGCGTCTGGAACGGCACCGCCTGGGCCGACGACAACCGCACCTTCTTCTACCTCACCGCCGACTCGGCGAAGCGCGGCAACGCCGTCTGGCGCCACGTCGTCGGCACCCCCCGCTCGAGGGACGTGAACGTCTTCCGCGAGGACGACGTGCTGCAGAACGCGGGCGTGCGCCGCTCGCTGGACGGCCGCTACGTCATCCTCGGCTCGGCGAGCTTCACCTCGTCCGAGTGGCGCGTCATTCCCACGGCGAGGCCGACGGAGCCGCCGCGCATCGTGGCACCCCGGCGGCCCGGCGTGGAATACGACGTGGAGCACGCCGGCGACCGGTTCCTGATCCGCACCAACGACGGCGCGCGCAACTTCCGCATCGTCGCGGCGAGCGAGCGCGAGCCCGGCCGGTGGACCGACTGGCAGGCCGGCAGCGACAGCGTGTTCATCGGGAGCGTGCTGGTGCTCAAGCGGCACGTGGTGGTGAGCCAGCGCCGCGGCGGGCTGCAGCAGCTCCGCGTGGTGCCGCTCGACGGCCGGCCGGCACACGAGGTCAGCTTCCCCGACGCCGCGTATTCCCTCTCGCCCGCCGACAACCGCGAGTACGACAGCGGCACCTTCCGCTTCGTGTACGAGTCGCCGGTCTCGCCGCCGGCCGTCTACGACTACGACCTCGAGCGCCGCACCCGCACGCTGCGCAAGCAGCAGGAGATCCCGAGCGGCTTCGATCCGTCGAGGTACGAGGTGCGCCGCGCCATGGTGACGGCGCGCGACGGGGCGGAGGTGCCCGTGTCGATGCTGCTGCCCAGGGGGTTCCCGCAGGACGGCAGCCGCCCGTTCCTGCTGTACGCGTACGGCTCGTACGGCTACTCGATGGACCCATGGTTCAGCTCGTCGGTGCTGAGCCTGGTGGATCGCGGCGTCGGCTACGCCATCGCGCACATTCGCGGCGGGCAGGAGATGGGCCGCGCCTGGTACGACGACGGGAAGATGCTCAACAAGCTGAACACCTTCCACGACTACATCGACGTCGCCGAATGGCTGGTGCGCGAGCGCTGGACGAGCACCTCGCGGCTCGTCGCGAACGGCGGCAGCGCGGGCGGCCTGCTCATGGGCGCCGTGGCGAACATGCGGCCCGACCTCTTCCGGGCCGTCGTCGCCGACGTGCCGTTCGTGGACGTCATCAACACGATGCTCGACGCGTCGCTCCCGCTCACGGCGCAGGAATGGGAGCAGTGGGGCAACCCGATGAAGCCGGACGAGTACGCCTACATCCGGCGGTATTCGCCCTACGACAACGTGACGCGGCAGGCGTACCCGTGGATCCTCGCCACGACGTCGCTCAACGACTCGCAGGTCATGTATCATGAACCCGCGAAATGGGTGGCCCGGCTCCGTGCGCTCAAGACCGACGGCAACCCGCTCTACCTCCGCACCATCATGACCGGCGGCCACGGCGGCTCGTCCGGCCGCTACGACCGGTATCGGGAGATCGCCTTCCGCTACGCCTTCATGCTCGATGCCGTCGGCCTGGGAGGGCCGGTACCATGACCACACAGCCGACGGCCGCCGCGGACACACAGGGCGAGTTCATCCAACGCATCGTTTCCGTCCTCGTCGTGCTGCTGCTGGCCGGGACGAGCCTCTGGATCCTCGCGCCGTTCCTGCCGGCCTTCATCTGGGGTGCCACCATCGCGGCGGCGACATGGCCGCTGCTGCTCACCCTCGAGCGCCGACTCGGTGGCCGTCGCGGGCGCGCCGCGACGGCGATGACGCTCGTGATGCTGCTCGTCTTCTTCGTGCCGCTGCTGGTGCTGGTCACCTCGCTCGTGGATCACGCGGGGGACGTGGCGAGCATGGGCGCCGAGCTGGCGCGCTCGGGGCTTCCGACGGCACCCGCATGGGTGCATGGGCTGCCGCTGGTGGGCTCGCGGATCGCGGAGAAGTGGGACGGCATGGCGGCGATGCCGGGCAACGAGCTCATGGGCGTGGTCAAGCCGTGGCTCGCCCAGGCCAGCTCCTGGCTGCTCGCCAAGGCCGGCGGACTGGTGATGCTGATGCTGCAGTTCCTCCTCACCGTCATCATCACCACGCTCCTCTTCCTGCACGGCGAGAAGGCGGCGGCGGCGGCCATCGCCGTCGCCCGCAAGCTGGGCGGCGACGACGGCGAGGAGCTCATCGTGCTCGCCGGCCGCTCGGTGCGCGGCGTGGCCCTTGGCGTGGTGCTGACGGCCCTCGTCCAGACCGTGCTGTCGGCGATCGCCCTGTTCGCCACGGGTGTGCCGGGCACCGGACTCCTGAGCGGCGCCGTGCTGGTCCTCTGCCTCGCCCAGCTGGGCCCGCTCCTGGTGCTGGCCCCGTCGGTGGCGTGGCTCTACTGGACCGGGCACACCACCGCCGGCACGGTGCTCCTCGTG